>CAMWWW010000014.1 GCA_947178015.1 uncultured Clostridia bacterium | reverse complement strand
GCCTTTGTGAGAGAATTAAACAACGTACTTTTGCCGACATTCGGCAGGCCAACAATACCAAGCTTCATATTTCAATATACCCTTCTTTCTCTTAAAATAAAATATCGTGCAGAAAATACTTGGAATAATTTACAGAAAAACTTTTATAAGTTTAGCACATTTTTCTGCAACTGTCCATTGATTTTCCAAGTAATGCATATTATAATGTAACTGTTCATTCAGCCAGAATTATAAAAATGACAATGTGACAGCAAAGGAGAAGATATATGCTAACCGGATACAGCATTGGATTTCCACATCTGGGAATTTATATTGAACATTTGGGTAGGGCGATCACGATATTTAATTTTTCTATTACCTACTATGCCTTAATTATCGCTACAGGAATACTTGCCGGCGCATTTCTTGCGATTAAGGAGGCGGAGGCGACAGGACAGAATACAGATAATTACTATGATTTCGCACTGATTGTCGTATTTACCTCGATTGTGGGAGCCAGAATTTATTATGTGATTTTTGAGTGGGACAACTATAAGAACAATCTATTGTCAATATTAAACCTGCGCGCTGGCGGCCTTGCCATCTATGGAGCCGTGATTGCAGCAGTTATCACGCTGGTTCTATTTGCGAAGAAAAAAAAGATGTCGATTGGGCTGATGATGGACACAGGTTGTCTTGGGTTAATACTAGGACAGATTATCGGGCGCTGGGGAAACTTTATGAACCGCGAGGCGTTTGGAGGATATACCGATGGGCTGTTCGCCATGCAGATTAAGCTTGCGGAGGTATATTCTGGCTATATCACTCCCGAAATAGCAGAAAATATCAAGGTGGTGGACGGAATAGAGTACATTCAGGTACATCCCACATTTTTGTATGAATCTCTCTGGAATCTGGCAGTGTTTACCATTCTTATGCTCTATCGCAGACACAAAAGATTTGACAGCGAGGTATTTTGCTTCTATCTTATAGGTTACGGAATCGGAAGGACATGGATTGAAGGACTGCGCACAGATCAGTTAAAGCTTGGTGGTGTCGCTGTCTCTCAGGTACTATCCATTTTTCTGGTGCTAACTGCTACCGGATATGTTCTATATCGCCGCAGTCAACAAAGAAAAAAGGAATGGAAAGAACTTCTTGATAAATAGAACAAGACCATTCATAAGTTACTTGTGTAATCATTTTCGAGAAAGGTCCGCATAGCCAGCGCAGCTATTTCCTCCGTCACCCCGCTCTCGCTTAGTGAAAAACGTAGCGGGGTGACGGAGGATTATAGGCGATTCTCTGCATGAACCTTTCTCAAAAATGATTATACAAGTAACACTTACAAGTAATACTTTTTCGAAGTTATAAACTGAGGGATGTTTCATTGAAAAGTAAATGGATAGAACATAATTTTGGGGCATGGAAATTGGAGCCCTTATTTTATTGCTAAGTTTTCAAATTAAGTCAAAAAACGTTTTTCTTACATTTATAATAGTAATGCAAAAATCATATCTCCTAAAATATTTTTTTTCATTTTTGCTTGTAATTATTAAGAATTTGTTTTATTATAGAGACAAGTGGTTACAAGTGGTACAGAGTGGTTGAAAATGGATGCTTTGACGGAAAGGTACAGATGCCAATGTTTATGGGGGAGTACAACCATACAATTGATGCCAAGGGCAGGCTCATTGTTCCCTCCAGACTTAGGAACGCCTTAGGGGAGGAATTCGTAATTACGAAAGGTCTTGATGGTTGTCTGTTTGCCTATCCGAAGGAGGAGTGGGCTTTGCTGGAGGAAAAGCTTGGTTCGCTACCCCTTACGAGTTCAGATGCGCGCAGATTCTCCCGCTTTTTTCTTGCCGGTGCGGCAGTGGCGGAGGTGGACAAGCAGGGGCGCATCCTGATTCCTCCTATATTGAGAGAGTTTGCAGCTCTTGAGAAGGAGGCAGTTTTTGTCGGTGTAGCTAGACGGGTGGAAATATGGAGCAGGGAACGCTGGGAGAAAGCGAATACCTTTGACAATATGGAGGAGATTGCAGAACATATGGAGGATCTGGGACTGTGAGAAGAAATGATAAGGCCAGAGGCTGTTATGGTATTTGAGCACAAGTCCGTTCTTCTTGAGGAAGTGCTTTTCGGGCTTGCCATTCGGCCGGAGGGAATCTATGTAGATGGGACGCTAGGAGGCGGAGGACATGCCAGTCATATTCTTGAGAAGCTTTCAGGTGAAGGCAGGCTGATTGGCATAGATCAGGATGCGGATGCCATAGCGGCAGCTACGGAGAGGTTAGCTGTTTTTCAGGACAAAGTGACGATAGTGAGAAGCAATTATGCACAGTTTCAGGAAGTGATGGACAGTCTTGGAATTGACAAAGTGGATGGGATACTTCTGGATCTGGGGGTGTCGTCCTATCAGCTTGATACGCCGGAGAGAGGATTTTCCTACCGCGAAGATGCCCCGCTTGATATGCGGATGGACACAAGGCAGGCGGTGACGGCAGAGACCATAGTCAATGAATACAGCGAGTCTGAGCTGTATCGGGTTATTCGTGATTATGGCGAGGATAGATTTGCAAAGAATATCGCGAAGCATATTGTTAGATACCGGGCAGATAAGCCTATTTTAACAACGATGGAGTTGGCGGAGGTAATTAAGGCAGCTATACCAGCAAGGGTGAGAGCATCGGGAGGACATCCGGCAAAGAGGACGTTCCAAGCGATTCGCATTGAATTGAACCGTGAGTTGGAGGTTTTGGAGAATACGATAGATACTATGATAGAGTATCTGAATCCGGGAGGAAGGTTATGCGTGATTACCTTTCATTCGCTGGAGGACAGAATTGTCAAGATAAAATTTCATAAAAATGAAAATCCATGTACGTGCCCGCCAGATTTTCCTGTGTGCGTGTGCGGCGGATTTTCGAAAGGAAAGCATTTAACAAAGAAGCCTGTTCTACCTTCGGAAAAGGAGCTGGAAGAAAACAGTCGTTCTAAGAGTGCAAAGCTGAGGATCTTTCAGAAAGGATAGAAGAGGCAGAAAGGGGCAACGACATGCAATCTGTAAAGACGGATAAAAGGCGAACATCAAAGAGACAGGCTGTATACGTAGAAGGCAGTGCGGCGAGAAATCTATATGCACTTCCAGAAGAAGGCTCCCCAAAATCCCCCCAAAAACATAAGAAAAAAGCGAATCAGCCGGCGAAAAAGACATCTGTAAGACCTAGAAAAGGTGTAACAACACTTCCATTGAGCGGAGCATCCGTTCTAGTGCTTACTGTGGCAGCAGTGTTTACATTAGTTATGTGTGTGCAGTACGTGCAGCTTCAGTCAGAGATCACATATCGGTTAAAGGTTATTAATCGGTTGGAGACGGAGTTAGATGAGTTGGTACGGCAAAACAATGAAACGGATAATAGAATTAATTCGTTTATTGATTTGGATTATATTTATCGAGTTGCGACGCAGGAACTTGGCATGCGATATGCGAATAAGAACCAGATTTATAAGTACAACAACAGCGGAGCAGAGTATATAAGGCAATATAAGGAAATTCCAGAGTAAGAATGGTGACAGTGTGATGCAGCAGAGCAAGAGAAAGAGAAGCCAGAGCAGAAGAGTTAAAGTAAGCAGAGGCAGGATCAGAAGCAGAAGAAAGAGGGACAACAGAAAATTCTCAAGAAAGATGCAGGCAAAGCTGGTGCAGTTATTTTTACTGATTGCACTGGCTTTGTTTGGATTAGCTGTGCGGATTATGTATATCAATGATACCAAGGGACATAATTATACGATACAGGTTTTGGCTCAGCAGAGTTACCAGAGCCGGAGTCTGCCATATCAGAGGGGAAGTATTACGGATAGAAATGGCATTGTGCTGGCGGCGAGCGAGAAGGTATATAATTTGATTCTGGATGCAAAGATTATGAATTCGGATGATGGAAAATATCTGAACACGACCTTGACAGCGTTAAGCGGTTGTTTTGGCTATGAGATAGGGGAGTTGTCCAGCGTGATTGCTGCAAATCCAGAAAGCCAGTATATTGTGTATAAAAAGGGAATGAGCTATGATGAGATCAAGTATTTTCAGAGCCTGCAAAATGGGAAGGAAACGGTAAGACCATCATGGTTCCCGGAAAATTATTCTTACAGCAATATTCAGGGCGTTTGGTTTGAGGAGGAATTTAAACGGCAGTATCCTTATTCGACACTTGCCTGTGATTTGATTGGTTTTGTAAACAGTGGAAATGATGGAAACTGGGGAATTGAACAGTATTATAATTCTGAGTTAAATGGTACCAATGGGCGGACTTATGGTTATTTGAATTCGGACAGCGCCATGGAGAAGGTGATTAAGCCAGCGACCGATGGGCATACCATTGTCTCCACCATCGATGTGAATTTACAGATGATTGCAGAGAAGTATGTGAAGGAGTATTATGAAACGGTGGGCGCGAAGAATGTTGCCGTTATGATGATGGACCCGAATAATGGGGAAATTCTGGCGGAGGCTACCGCACCATGGTTTGATCTCAACAATCCCAGAGATCTGAGCGCCTATTTTACAGAGGAGCAGCTTGAGGCTATGACATCGGAGGAAAAATCAAATTTCCTCTATGGGCTTTGGAAAAATTTTGCCTTGAGCGAAGTGTATGAGCCGGGGTCGACCGGAAAGCCGTTTACTGTTGCGGCAGGGCTTGAGGAGGCTGTGGTATATCCCGGAGAGGTTTTTAATTGTAAAGGATATATTAAATATGGAGATGCCGATCCCATTCATTGCCATAATCGCTGGGGTGATGGAGATGTCACCTTGGAGGAGAGTATTCAGTATTCTTGTAATGTGGCGCTTATGACGACGGCAGAGAGAATGGGAAAGAGTATTTTTTGCAAATATCAGGATATTTTTAATTTTGGAAAAAGAACTGGAGTCGATCTTCCGGGTGAGGAGAGAGGACTGCTCTATACCATTGACAACATGAACATCACCGATCTGGCGACAAATTCGTTTGGACAGAATTATAATGTGACGATGATGCAGATGGCGGCGGCATTTTCTTCTATTATTAATGGAGGATATTATTATGAGCCGCATGTGATGAAAAAAATCACAGACGCTTCTGGTGCGACGATCAAGACAGCACAGGCGGAGGTGGTGAAGTCAACGATCAGTGAAAGCACCTCAAAGTGGATGAGAGAGGTTCTCTATCAGACGGTGGAGAATGGAACAGGAAGCAAGGCAAGGGTGGAAGGTTATACCATAGGCGGCAAGACTGGTACAGCAGAGAAGCATCCAAGAGATGAGGGGCGATATTTGGTATCCTTTATTTCTTTTGCTCCGGTGGATAATCCTCAGGTTGTGGTGTATGTGGTAATTGATGAACCAAATATAGAAAATCAGAGTGATGCCTCGCAGGCGACGATTATGACAAATAAGATCTATAAAGAGATCTTTCCTTATATGGGAATTTTTTCCTCCATCGATCTTCCCGACGAGCCGGAAAGTGAGCCAGAAACCAGTGCAGCGGAGCCGGAAGGGGGAGAGTCGGAGAGTACGGAACAGGGGGAAGGCGAAACAGAGAGTGGAGAGCCGTCCGAGCGGATAACGCCAGTATACGATGAGATCTGGCCGCCGGGCTTTGGATTTATGGGACCAAGCACACGAGAAACTTCAGAGGAGGAGACGACTGCTGCGGAATAACAAAAAAGGTACATAAGATAAAAAAAGTGGTAATACACTTATAAAGAAAACAGGAATTAGTTCGGAAAAGGGTATGCAAAGAACGAAGACGAATAATAGGAAGAAAACAATCCTGTTCCTTTTTGTTGTATTTGCCGTTTTTATGGTTTTAGCCGGAAGGCTGGTATATCTTATCGGATTTCGGGGAGATTATTATAGTGAAAAGGCAGAGGAGCTGCATGAGAGGGAACGCTCTATCAAAGCTGCAAGAGGAGAAATTTATGATGCAAAGGGAGTCCTGATCGCGACAAACAGGACGGTCTGTACCATATCTGTCATACATAGCCAGATTACCGATCCAGAGAGAGTGATACGGGTGCTCTCGGAGGAGCTTGGCATGACGGAGGAGGCTGTCAGAAAGAAAGTCGAGAAGGTTAGCTCCCGCGAGAGGGTTAAGTCTAATGTAGATAAAGAGATCGGGGATCGGATTCGGGAATATGATCTGGCGGGCGTAAAGGTGGATGAGGATTTTAAGCGGTATTATCCTTTTGATAGTCTAGCCTCTAAGGTGCTTGGCTTTACGGGAAGTGACAATCAGGGAATTATAGGTCTGGAGGTTATCTATGAGGAGTATCTTAAGGGAACGGACGGACAGATTTTGACTGTCACAGATGCAAGGGGAGTGGAGCTTATCAATACGGCGGAGAAAAGAATCGATCCGATAGCGGGAAATAGCCTGCACATCAGTCTTGACGTTAATATACAGAAATATGCAGAGCAGGCGGCAGCGAAGGTTCTGGAGCAAAAGCAGGCGAAGGCTGTCTCCGTGATACTTATGAATCCGCAGAACGGCGAGATCTACGCGATGGTAAATCTCCCGGAATTTAACTTAAATGAACCATATACATTAAATATAGAGACAGAAGGAACGCTTTCTTCTGAGGAGAAACAAAATTTATTAAATCAAATGTGGAGGAACAGGGCGATCAACGATACCTATGAGCCGGGCTCGACTTTTAAGATTATTACTATGTCAGCAGCGCTGGAGGAGGGAGTTGTTTCGCCGGAGGATACGTTTTCCTGTCCGGGTTTTAAGATTGTGGAGGACAGAAAGATTCGTTGTCATAAAGTGGCAGGACATGGGGCTGAAAATTTTGTACAGGGCGCGATGAATTCCTGCAATCCAGTTTTTATCGAGGTGGGATTGAGGCTTGGGATTGAGAAATACTACGAGTATTTTAATCAATTTGGCCTGCTTTCTAAGACTGGAATTGACCTGCCGGGAGAGGCGGGGACGATTATGCACAAGGTTGACAATATGGGGCTGGTGGAGCTGGCTACAGTTTCTTTTGGGCAGTCCTTTCAGATCTCACCCATTCAGTTATTGACGACAGTCAGCTCGCTGGTCAACGGCGGAAGAAGGATCACGCCTCATTTTGGCGTGGACGTCAGAAACAGCGAAGGGGAGATCACAGAGGTTTTTACCTATGAGACCAAGGAAAATATTTTGTCGGAAAAGACCTCAGAGACGGTGCGATATATTTTAGAGAAGGTGGTCAGCGAGGGCAGCGGGAAAAATGCATATCTGCCCGGCTTTCGCATAGGAGGAAAGACAGCGACTTCTGAGAAGCTTCCAAGAAGCCTCAAAAAGTATATTTCTTCTTTTATCGGCATTGCGCCGATGGATAATCCACAGATTATCGGGATTGTCATAATTGATGAGCCGGTCGGAATTTATTATGGCGGCACGATCGCTGCGCCGGTGATGAAGGAAATCTTTGAAAATGTGCTGCCGTATCTTGGCATAGAGCAAATCTATGACGAGGGAGAACAAGAATATGAAGTGGAGACCGTTATGATGCCAGTACTGGAAGGGATGACGGTGAAGGACGCAAAGGCATTGATACAGGAGAATTCCTTTGAGCTTCGTCTTTTGGGAGAGGGCGACTGGGTTGTGGAGCAATTTCCGCTTGCAGGCAGTGAGGTGTCTGCAAACAGCACAGTGATACTATATCTGGAAGAGGGAGAAGAATAGATCTAAAAACAAAAGAGCTTTGTGAGGAGAAAGATTATGAAAACCGATGTTATTTTGCCAGTTATTATATCCTTTGCACTCTGTGCAGCGCTTTGCCCGATTATCATCCCTTTTTTGCGGAGGCTGAAGTTTGGGCAGCCAATCCGGTCAGATGGACCACAGACACATCTGAAAAAGTCGGGAATCCCGACTATGGGAGGTCTGTGCTTTTTGCTTAGCATGACAGGAGCATCTTTGCTTTATATTAAAGAATATCCAAGGATTGTGCCGATATTATTTGTGAGCCTTGGATTTGCGCTTATCGGGTTTCTTGATGATTATATCAAGGTTGTGATGAAGAATTCAAAAGGGCTTCTGCCCTTGCAGAAGATGGCGGGGCAGTGTCTGATCACAGCGATTTTTGCGTTTTATCTCCTCAATTATTCCGATGTAGGAACGGAGGCGATCCTTCCATTTACTGGCGGAAAAACGATTGAGCTTGGCCCTTTTTTTCTTCCAGTATTTTTCTTTATTATGCTTGGGACGGTGAATGGTGCTAACTTTACAGATGGCCTTGATGGCCTTGCCTCCAGCGTGACGCTTCTGATTGCAGTGTTTTTGACGATGGTGGCGCTGGGAATGAAGGCGGGGATCTCTCCCATCACGGGAGCTGTGGTAGGCAGCTTAATGGGTTTTTTGATGTTTAATGTATATCCAGCTAAGATTTTTATGGGAGATACGGGTTCTCTTGCGTTGGGCGGTTTTGTGGCGGCAACGGCATATATGTTGAATCTGCCGCTGTTTCTTCCAATGATAGCGATGATCTATATGGTGGAGATCTTATCTGTGGTAATACAGGTGACATATTTTAAAAAGACAGGCGGAAAGCGGATATTTAAGATGGCGCCGATTCATCATCATTTTGAATTATGCGGTTGGTCAGAAACGAGAGTGGTGGCGATATTTTCTATTGTGACAGCAGTGCTTTGCATGATTGCGTATCTGGCACTTTGACAGACGGGAGGAATTCAGATATGGATTTGCAGAAGGATCGATTCATAAAGGGAAAAAAGGTGATTGTGGCAGGAAGCGGAATTAGCGGGATGGGAGCCGTTAAGCTCTTGTCTAAGCTTCAGGCTAACATTATCGTGTATGATGAAAATGATAAACAGAAAAAAGAGGAAGTGGAAAAAAAGCTTCCTGATGGCGTGAAACCGGAGATTGTGCTTGGAGAGCTGACAGAGAATGTGCTTGCTGAGGCGGGGCTTATGGTGGTCAGTCCGGGAATACCATTGGATGCTTTGTGTGTAAAGAAGGCGGAGGAGGCAGGGATCTGTATCTGGGGGGAGATAGAGCTCGCCTGCCAGTGCGCAAAAGGAAGACTCGCCGCTATAACTGGTACAAATGGGAAGACAACGACGACGGCACTGACAGGAGAAATGTTAAAATCCTATTATGATAGTACCTTTGTGGTGGGAAATATTGGGACTCCTTATACCAGCGTTGCGCTTGACACGACGCAGGATTCTGTGACAGTGGCGGAGATCAGCAGCTTTCAGTTGGAGACAATGAAAGAATTTGCTCCACAGGTGACGGCGATTCTGAATATTACGCCGGATCATTTAAACCGGCATAAGACGTTGGAAAATTACATAGCAGTGAAGGAGAGCATCACAAAAAATCAGCGTGCAGGGGATACCTGTGTACTGAACTATGAGGATGAGGAGCTGCGCAGATTTGGCGAGGGACTTTCTCTTGAGGTGGTATTTTTTAGCAGCAGGCGCAGGCTTGAGAGAGGGATTTATCTGGAAGGAGAGATGATTACATGGAGAACGGGGCAGGACACGATTCCGATTGTGAAGGTGTCTGAGCTCTCGATTGTGGGAATACATAATGTAGAAAATGTGATGGCAGCGACAGCGGTTGCGGCGGCGATGGGTGTTCCAATGGAAAATATCCGCAGAACAATAAGAGCTTTTCAGGGAGTGGAACACAGAGTGGAGTTTGTGAGAAATAAGAAGAATGTGCTTTATTATAATGATTCCAAGGGAACGAATCCCGATGCCTCCGTTCAGGCTATTCGCGCTATGACAAGACCAACCTTGTTAATTGGAGGCGGCTACGACAAACAGTCAGAATTTGACGCCTACATCGATGCGTTTGAGGGAAAGATACGATATCTGGTGCTTTTGGGCGCCACAAAGGATAAGATTGCGAGAACGGCGAGAGAGAAAGGATTTACAAACATTATTATGGTGGACAGCTTAAAAGAGGCTGTGGAGGTATGTGCAGAGCGTGCCATGCCCGGAGACGCCGTGCTGTTATCCCCTGCATGTGCAAGCTGGGATATGTTTCAGAGCTATGAGGAAAGAGGAAAGCTATTTAAGGAGTATGTGAACAGCTTGTAGTTGTGAAAGTGGTGAATGGGAGAGGAAGTTGAATGGCAGCACGAAAAAAGAAGCATAGTTTTTATGATTTCAGCCTTGTATCCATTATTGTGTTTATGCTGTGCTTTGGGCTGGTAATGCTTTACAGCACGACCTCCTACGAGGCACAGCTTCAGGGGGTAAGCCCGACAAGATTTCTTAGAAGCCATATATTTGGCGTGATTTTGGGGCTTATGGGAATGTTTTTTATTTCTTTGATTGATTATCACAGATGGCAGAAGTGGACATTTCTTGCCTATCTGGGTTCCATGGTATTAATTTTATTAGTGCTGACACCGCTTGGCAGGAGTGCAAAGGGTGCGACAAGGTGGATTTATATTGGATCGCTGTCGTTTCAGCCTGCGGAGTTTGCAAAGATTGCCACCATTCTTTTGATGGCATATCTGATACAAAGGAATACAAAGCATATGAAAAATATACCGACTATGCTGCGCATCCTAGTGTTTATCGTGCCGATTGCAGTCCTTATCAAGGTTGTCACAAATAATCTGAGCAGTGCTATTATTGTGGCGGGTATTGCGGTGATAATGATTTTTGTGGCGACACCTCGTTATGATATATTTGTAATAGCTGCCGTGCTGGGAAGTGCCGCGATCGCATTGTTTCTATATAAGCTTGACTGGTTTATGGAGTTGAGCGACAGCTTTCGTCTCGGCAGAGTGTCAGCTTGGTTGGACCCAGAGTCCGATCCGACTGACAAAGGTTTTCAGATTTTGCAGGGACTCTACGCCATTGGCTCAGGAGGATTGTTTGGAAAAGGATTGGGAAACAGTGTGCAGAAGCTGAGCTTTCTGCCAGAGTCGCAGAATGATATGATTTTTGCCGTGATCTGTGAGGAGCTTGGGCTGTTTGGAGCATGCAGCGTTATCCTTATGTTTTTGTTTATGCTTTGGCGGTTTATGGTCATTGCGAATAATGCACCAGATTTGTATGGCTCTATGTTGGTGATTGGAGTGATGGCGCATATTGCGATTCAGGTAATACTTAATATCGCCGTGGTGACAAATACCATTCCAAATACTGGAATCACGCTTCCCTTTATTAGTTATGGAGGAACTTCGGCACTTTTTGTCACAACGGAAATGGGGCTGGTTTTAAATGTCTCCAGACAGATTAAGATAGAATATTGAATCAATTGGATAAATAGCAAGACAGGCACAAAGAAGAAACGTCGGCATATAGTAAAGATATGATCCTATAATATAGGGGGTGTGTGCTTGTCATCGCTCATTATCACAGGCGGGTATCCCGTCTCTGGCGAGGTACAGGTTCAGGGCTCTAAAAATGCGGCACTGCCTCTGCTTGCGGCGAGTCTTCTTGTAAAGGGCACGACCGTGATTGAGCACTGTCCCGACATATCAGATGTCGCCTGTATGCTTGAGATTTTAAAGTCGTTAGGGTGTACGGTGCTGCGAGACAAGGAGACGGTAATTATTGATGCAGAGGTGCTTCGAGGAAGTGCGGTTTCCAGACAGAGGGCAGAGAAGATGCGATCTTCTATCTCTCTTTTGGGAGCTCTTCTAGGAAGAGAAGGCAGAGCGCAAATTCCGCTGCCGGGAGGATGTTCCATAGGAAAGAGACCGGTTGATCTACACTTGATGGCTCTTCGCTGTCTTGGGGCAGAGATAGAGGAGAAGGATGAGCTGGAAGCAGTGCTCAAGGAGTGTCAGAGTGCGGAAATCGTATTTCCCTATCCAAGTGTGGGGGCAGTGCAGAATGTGATTCTTGCAAGTGTTGTGTCATCTGCCTCCGTTGTGATGAGAAATTGTGCAAAAGAGCCTGAGGTGGAGGAGCTTTGCAGATTCTTGAACCGAGCAGGAGCAAAGATACAGGGAGGGGGAACAGATACCATCATAGTGACGGGGGTGAGAGAGCTTTGCGAAATACGTTATGTAGTGCGTTCAGACCGGATTGTGGCGGGAACACTTCTTTCCATGGCGGCCGCGACACAGGGAAATATCACAGTAAAGGGGATGGACCCCTTTGAACTGTCTGCGGTGACACATGCTTTTGTAACGATGGGCTGTCAGGTAAAGCTTTATACCGATGCCATTTCGCTGAGGGCAGATAAAAGAATTCGATGCCTTCCACTTCTCAAGACCATGCCGTATCCGGGATTTCCCACAGATATGCAGCCCCAGCTTATCAGTGTGCTGATTCAGGCGCAGGGAACCAGCGTGGTGCGGGAAACGGTATTTGAAAATCGGCTTGGCATCGTGCCGGAGCTTCGCAAGATGCAGGCGAATATTATGGTAAATCAAAGAGAACAGGCAGCCATTGTCCGGGGGAAGGATAGAAAATACCTTTGCGCAGCGGAGCTGATGGCGTCCGATCTTCGTGCAGGAGCAGCACTTGTAGTTGCAGCGATGGCAGTGGAAGGAACCAGCACGATCAAAAAGAGCGAGTATGTGGAGCGCGGATATGAAAATATGGCGCAGCTTATCCGCAGTGTGGGCGGAAGCTGTCAGGTACTATCGGAATAGCAGAAAGAGGAGCTATTGGCAATGAAAATAAGAAACAAAGTATTGCTGGTGTCCGGTATTATGCTGGCGCTTGTCGTACTTGGGGGAATATTATATTCCCTGCGCATTACCAGTATTGTCTATGTGGGAAATACACGATATACAGAGGAAGAACTAAATACAAAAATTTTCGATAAGAGCTATTCCTTAAATCCCGTGTACTGCTTCTGGGAATCCCGCTATGGAGAGAAGAAGACGATCCCGTTTATTCAGTCTTATGACATAGAGTTTAGGAGCTGGAATCAAATAACGGTACAGATATATGAAAAAAGTGTAGTGGGATATGTGGATTATAAGGGATACCGTATGTATTTTGACAGAGATGGAATTGTGGTGGAGAGCTCTAGGGAGGCTTTGGAGGATGTGGTGGAGATAGAAGGGCTGTCCTTCTCTCATATGGTGCTGCATCAGAAGCTTCCCGTAGAGAAAGAGGAAATATTTAATTTTATACAAAATTTGACGCAGATGCTGATAAAATATGAAATTCCTGCGGACAAGATAGAATTTGACAGCGGTGGAAATGCGACGATCTGCATTGGAACCATTCGCTTTCAAATTGGGATGGACAAGTATTTGAATGAAAAAATAGCCCGCATCAGTGATTTGCTGCCAGAGACGGATGGGTTATCTGGAAATTTTTATATGCAGGATGTGACAGAGGATACCGATACCTTCCGTTTTGAAAGAAGTGAGTAAAAATTTGGTTAATTTAGAAAAAATGTGTTGATTATTTCTTCAAATGAATATATTATAGTAAGTAATCATACTATGTATATTATAATGGAAGAAACAGGTGCTTTTTTTTCAATCGAAATAAAGGAGGACACACTCTTGCTGGAAGTGATGACGAATCAACAAGGATCAGAAGCAAAAATTATCGTTGTAGGTGTCGGCGGAGCCGGTAACAACGCAGTAAATAGAATGGTAGATGAAAATATAGGCGGCGTGGAATTTGTTGGCATAAATACGGACAAGCAGGCACTTCAGCTCTGTCGTGCGGCGACTGCCCTTCAGATAGGTGAGAAGATAACAAAGGGATTGGGTGCGGGGGCCCAGCCTGAGATCGGGCAGAAGGCAGCGGAAGAAAGCATAGAAGAGATTACAGCAGCGATTAAGGGCGCAGATATGGTATTTATCACCTGCGGCATGGGAGGCGGAACAGGGACAGGTGCAGCTCCTGTGGTGGCGGGAGTGGCGAAGGATATGGGAATCCTGACGGTAGGTGTCGTGACAAAGCCATTTAAGTTTGAGGCGAAGGCACGCATGAACAATGCTGTTATTGGTATAGAAAAGCTGAAGGAGAATGTCGATACCTTAATTGTTATACCAAATGATAAGCTGCTTGAGATTGTCGACAGAAGGACAACCATGCCAGACGCCTTAAAGAAGGCAGATGAGGTACTGCAGCAGGCCGTGCAGGGAATCACGGACCTGATCAATGTGCCGGGTCTGATTAATCTGGATTTTGCCGATGTCCGCACGGTTATGGCGGACAAGGGGATTGCGCATATTGGCATCGGAAAGGCAAAGGGAGATGACAAGGCTGTGGAGGCTGTCAAAATGGCTGTCACCAGCCCACTTTTGGAGACCACGATAGAGGGTGCATCGCACGTGATTATCAATGTATCCGGTGATATTGGTCTGATGGAGGCGAATGAGGCAGCAAGTTTTGTGGAGGAGATGGCAGGATCAGAGGCGAATATTATCTTTGGCGCAATGTTTGATGATTCGAGACAGGACGAGGCCACTATCACAATTATTGCCACAGGGCTTGACAGTCAGCCGTCCGCAAGAGAGGCACAAAAAGCGCAGCAAAGCATCAAGCCGACCACAAATTATAATTATAAGCCTCAGACAAATCCAGTACAATTTCGTTCTCAGATGAACATTGGCAACGATATGGGGGGAATACAACAGTCAAAACCCAACATAACTTTTGACGTGCCGTCCCATCCGACCCGCAGTGTGACAGAGAAGGACATCCAGATTCCAACTTTCCTTCAGAAAAATAGAAATAAGTGATAGGGAAGAAAGGATGGTAAATTCCATTGTACATACTGCAGTGGCAAGAAAGATGTTATGCAGTCCGGCTAACAGCCTGATTGCAGACACAGAGTTTGCCTGTGCAGTAGGGATAATGCTGAGAATTTTAAAGGCTGGAGAAGAAAAGAAACAAGAGGCAGAGCAGGTGTCGGATATCTATGCGCTGAAACAGTGGCTGTTTTTCACGTATGCAAATGAATTAACGGGGGAATTTGACAATCCCTGCCAAAATTTGATTACCATGCTGAAAGACTATCATGCAAAGGAGGAGCCTTTTACGGCACAGCTTAAGGAGCTTTTCTGCTTGGGATTCGAGCAGGAGCTGGTGTATCCAAAGGGGCGATTTCTGTAGAATAAAAATGATTTTTGCTGAAAAAGAAAAATGAAAAAGGCTGTTTTCCTATCAGGGTTTGACAAACTTTTTGGAATCAATATGCTATAATGCTATTTGTTCAAAGCTTTGTAAATCCGTAAAGGAGGCAGCCTTGTTTTATGTTGTCTA
>CAMWWW010000013.1 GCA_947178015.1 uncultured Clostridia bacterium | reverse complement strand
GCAGCATAGCCAGCGCAACTATTTTCCTCAAGGAACCTATTGAAAAACGTCGGCACTTAGCGAGGTTTCTCACGAGCTTAGTGTCCGCTACGTTTTTCACTAAGCGAGAGCGGGGTGACGGAGGAAATAGCTGCGCTGGCTATGCGGACCATTCTCGAAAATGATTATTCAAATAACTCTTACAAAAACTTATACTTTTTCAAAAAGTTGTAAACTGGTGGAACTACTTTGAACACCTGTAAAGAGGGGAGCTTTCTATATTTGTAAAATAACAGTTGGGTCTGCACGGTTATTCTTTTGGTCTATTTGGCTGTTTGCTGCCATATATTGTAAGGAATCCCATAGAATTCAGAATAGTATAGTGGAAATGAGGAATGATTTTGGAGCAAAGAGAAGAGGATCTGTTGAAGATTTTTGCGGCTCCCGTTCGGGAGCTGCTGAAAAGAAGTGCACTGGATTATGACAAGCTTCAGGAGGTACGGCTGAGAGTGCAGGCGCCCCTGCTGATTCGTTATGGAAATATAGAATACTATATAGGTGCGGACGGAAGAAGAAAGGAAGAGCAGACAGATGCATATATGGTACAAAAAGCAGATATTAAAGAAACGGTAGAATATATCAGCCAGTATTCCTTGTATGCATATGAAGAGGAGATTCGGCAGGGCTTTATCACGATACAAGGAGGGCATCGAGTGGGTATGGCGGGAAAGGTTATTATGGAAAAGGAAGGAATAAAAAGTATGAAATACATATCGTTTATTAATATCAGGCTGTCCCACCAGATCAAGGGCTGTGCAGATCCGCTGCTCCCTTTTGTGACAGACGGCACACGGGTGCGGCATACCTTAATTATTTCGCCGCCGCGCTGTGGAAAGACAACACTGCTTCGCGATCTGATCCGACAGCTATCCAATGGGGACAGTGCTCACCGTGGCGTGACAGTCGGTGTGGTGGACGAGCGTTCTGAGATCGGCGCCTGTTATATGGGGACACCGCAAAATGATCTGGGCATCCGCACGGATGTGCTTGACTGTTGCCCGAAGGCGGATGGCATGATGATGCTGGTGCGCACAATGGCGCCTGAGGTGATAGCGGTGGATGAGATAGGAGGAAGGCGAGATCTCGAAGCGATTGAATATGTGAGAAATTGTGGGTGCAAACTAATAGCGACAGTGCATGGTAGTTCTATTGATGATATACGCACCAAGCCGCTTTTGCGGAAGCTGGTTCAAGAGCATGTGTTTGAGCGTTATGTGGTGCTGGGTGATACAAGCATTGCAGGAAAGATAACAGAGGTTTTTGACGCACAGGGCAATCCTCTATACCGGTCTTGTATCGCAGCGGCGTGTATATAGGTGAAAAGCGTGATGCGGCTCCCATAATTTCAATGATATTGGCGCAGAAATGAGGGATGGTATGATAGTAAAAGCAATCGGTATTTTTCTGGTTCTGTTTTCCACCACGTCAATCGGATTTTTTTTAAGCGGGCGCATGAAGGAGCGGATAGAGGAGTTGGAGACAATACGGCGGCTGCTTCTTATGCTCCGCGGCGAGATCAAATACAGCCATTCTACGCTGGCAGAGGCATTTCAGACCATCGGGAGGAGGCTTAAGGAGCCATATGGGGCAATGCTTCTTAAGACGGCGTCTGTGATGGAGCAGCTTAAGGGGCAGACACTGGCGCAGATATGGGAGGAGAGCATTAGGGAAGCTTTGAGGGAGAGCGCTCTTTACGGGGAGGACAAGGAGAAGCTGATTCAAATGGGAAATCAACTGGGCTATCTGGACACGGAGATGCAGTTGAGCACGATCGAGCTATACTTGGAGCAGATTGAGGAGGAGATTAAAAATGCGTGGGAGAGCTTTAAACGAAATGGAAAGCTATGCCGGACCATGGGAATAATAGCGGGAATATTTCTGGTGATTTTGATGGTATAGAGACAGGCGGGGTGTAGGGATGACAGTAAATCTAATATTTAAGATAGCGGCAGTGGGGATTTTGGTGTCGGTAATTGGACAAGTTTTAAAGCACAGCGGAAGGGAGGAGCACGCCTTTCTTACCAGCCTTGCAGGATTGATTTTAGTTCTGTTCTGGATTGTGCCGTATATTTACGATTTGTTTGAGACAATCAAGGCATTATTTTCTTTATAGAAGGGGGCTAATGTATGGTTTCAGCAGCAATTCTTGGAATTGCAGCGATGCTTTTGGCAATTCAGCTTAAAAATATAAAGAGCGAGCTCTGGATCTATGTGGCTCTTGCCGCTACCATTATTATTTTCTCTTATGGGGTGGATAAACTCAGTGTTGTGATTAAGATGGTGGACAAGCTGACGGGATATTTAAACCTTCCCTCTGCCTATATAGGAATTTTGATGAAGATGGTAGGAATAACGTATATCTGCGAGTTTGCCTCCGCTCTTTGCAGGGACGGAGGCTATCAGTCGATAGCGGCGCAACTGGAAACCTTTGGAAAGCTGTCCATACTGGCTGTCAGCGCACCGGTGATCTTATCGCTCTTTGAGACGATTGAGAGTCTTCTTGGATAGAGGGAAAGAACATGGAAAGACGAAGGCTTTTTCTTTGCATCATACTAGCAGGCGTTTTTATACTGCTGATTGGAATACATACGCCAGCGCTCGCGGCAGGCACAGCGGCGGACGGGCTGTCAGATTATGACTTTACAGAGCTTCAGTCTGTGATCGATGGAATATTTAAAAAGGATGAGCTAAATTTTGGGGAGCTGGTTAAAAAGACACTGAAAGGAGAGTTGTCCGTAAAAGAAATTGGCTCTATGCTGCTTCAGGCATGTGTTGGCGAGATAACGGCAAGCAGACGGGCGATGCTGCTTATACTGGGAATTGGGATTATGGCAGCAGTCTTTCATAATATCGCGCTGGCATTTGAAAGCAAGCAAATAGCAGATACCGGATTCTTTGTGACATACCTTGCTTTTTTAAGTATTACGGCGCTCTCTTTTATGGAGGGCTGTCAGATAGCCGAGGAGCTGCTGCATCGTTTGGAGCTATTTATGAGAGCGTTGATCCCAGCATTTTTTCTGGCTGTCAGCGTATCGGCGGGAAGCGTCAGCGCAATAGGCTTTTACAAAATGATGTTGTTATTGTTAAGTCTGGCAGACAGTTTTCTGCTCCGGCTGATTCTGCCTGTTATCAAGTTGTCCGTGGTGATTATGCTGGTCAATTATATCACAAAAGAAGAGATGCTCTCCAGATTATCCAAGTTGTTTCAGACAGTAGTTTCGTGGAGTCTTAAGGGGATGTTGACCTTAGTGATCGGGATGAATACCATGCAGGGGCTGGTTCTTCCATCGGTGGACAAGATGAAGCTTTCCGTGCTGCAAAAGACCGTGTCCGTACTTCCGGGAATTGGAAACAGCGCGGAGGCAGTGGCACAGCTTATGGCACAGTCCGGGGAGATGATCAAAAATGGGATAGGAACAGCAGCATTTTTTTTGATTGCTGCAATTGTTGCTATTCCAGTGGGGAAATTAGGAATTCTGATTTTGATGTATCAGCTTAGCTGCGCTATGTTGCAGCCAGTGTCTGATAAAAGGATGGTGGCGGCACTTTCCGCGGTATGCGAAGGAAGCCGCTATCTACTACAGTTAGTCGCCACAACAGGAATCCTATATATTGTGACCATAGCGGTGGTTTGTGCTTCTACGTAACAAGGAATGGTTAAAAATTATTTTTCACCATTCCTGCAAATTGCTTTGCAATTAGCCGGAATGAACGGTTCCTATGACATAAATCGATATAAATGAGGAAAACAACATGGAAAGTCTTGTCACATGGGTAAAGGGAATTGTCTGTTACAGTATTTTAACCGCAGTGTTCTCTGAACTTCTGCCATCCAAATACTACAAATACATAAAGCTTTATATGGGTCTGTTATTTATCCTTCTTTTTTTGTCTCCGGCCGTGAAGCTGTTTCATCTTGAGAGCCTAATGGAAGATTTCTTCCATAAAGAAAACTTGAAGATCGAGCTGGCGGACAAGAGCTTTGAGCTTGAGCTAAAGCAGCAGGAGGCATATGAGGAGCTGCTTAAGGAATATCATCAGCAGCTTACCAACGAGCTTTCCGCATTTTTGGAGGAGCGCGGCTATCGGCTTATTTCCACAGAGCTTGTGTGGAATGAAGACACGGAAAGCAAAGCGTTCGGGGAAGTGGCGGCGCTTAAGCTGACCGTGGGCCATGAAAAGAGCAAGGATACCGATATTTATGTGGATCGCATACAGGTGGAGGTATTTCAGAGACAGAAGGAGAACGGGGAGGAAAAAGCTTTGAAAAATGAGCTGGCCAACTTCTATAATATCGATGCATCTAATATAAATGTTAGTATACAGGGAGGTGGAGATAGATGAAAGCTTCCCTGTCATCCATAAAAAAGATAGGACTTAATAAGCTGCTGCTAATTCTTCTTGCGGGCGTGGCGCTTATTGTGATCGCGGCTCCCATGGAGGATAGAGGTGAGAAAAATGAGACGGTAAAACAGGAAGAGACACTGGTAGTGACAGAGGAGACCTACGAGGAGCTTCTGGAGAAAAGATTGACAGAGGTGCTGTCCTGTGTGGAGGGAGTAGGGAAAACAAAAGTGATGATAACAATGAAAGCGACCGGAGAGAAAATCGTCCTGAAGGAAACACCATACACGCGCAGTGAGACATCAGAAATTGATAGTGAGGGAGGGAGCAGAGATGTAAAGGAGCTGTCGCAGTCCGATACGGCGGTATACATAGAAGGAAGCGACGGAAGCAGAACACCATATGTCGTGCAGGAGACGAATCCCCGGATCGAGGGTGTTATCGTGATTGCAGAGGGAGGGAGCGATATTTATACTGTGAAGGAAATTATAGAAGCCGTATCGGCATTATTTGACGTGCCGAGCCATAAAATAAAAGTGATGAAAATGAAGGAGGGAGCATCTTGAAACAGCTTGTCAAAAAAAATCAATTTATTATTACAGCTTTGGCGATTATGATCGCTATTGCGGGATATTTAAGCTACGCCCAGAAAACGGGGGAGGATAATCAGTATCTGGCAGTCAACAGCATGGAGAAGGAAAATGGGATCAATCTAAATGATATATCAGAGGAGGATATTCTTGCAGAGAATCAGGCGTTGAATGAGGCACAAAATTCCGAGCAACTCGCGAGCAACGAGCCACAGACGACGGCAGCAGGAAATGAGGAGGAGAGCAAGGAGGATGTATTAAAAGAGATCGACAGTCTCGATGTGGATCTGGAGAGCACTGGAACCGCAGAAAATCCCGGAGATGCTGTGCTGACCATAGGCACAAACAGCCTTGCTATGATCACGGAAATTAAGCTCAATAGGGAGCAGGTGCGCGCAGCGAATAAGGAAACGCTTATGAGTATTATTGATAATGCAAATATTACAGACGATCAGAAGCAGAATGCGATCAGCGAGCTTTTGGAGAGCACAACCATCAGCGAGAAGGAGGCGGCTGCCGAAATGCTTCTTGCAGCCAAAGGCTTTTCTGATGTGGTGGTAAGCATCACCGAGGATACCGTTGATGTGGTGGTAAACCAGAGCAATCTATCGGACGCGGAACGTGCTCAGATAGAGGATATTGTGAAGCGCAAGACCGAGGTATCAGCGGAGAAGATTGTAATAACTCCGATTTTAGATGCAAAATAGTTTGCAAAAAATACATAACTTGGTTATAATAAGGATAAACGATGTAGGAGGTTATAACCATGGAACAGGATAATAGAGGTACCCATAGAATATACGAAAATGGCAAAGTAGGAGAAGTGCAGATTGCAGATGAGGTTGTGGCTATTATAGCTGGGCTTGCGGCGACTGAGGTGGAGGGTGTCTCCTCCATGGCTGGAAATATAACAAATGAGCTGGTCGGCAAGCTTGGCATGAAGAATCTCTCGAAGGGCGTTCGGGTGGAGGTCCTTGAGGGCGCGGTGTCCGTGGAGCTTGCGCTTCATATGCAATATGGTTATAATATACCTGCTGTTTCTGCCAAGGTTCAAGATAAGGTCAAGACAGCGATAGAGAATATGACCGGGCTCTCAGTTTCTGATGTGAATATCAGAATTGCGGGAGTGGACCTTGAAAAGAGCAAGTAGGATACCAGAAAAAAGGAGTCTTGCTAAAGACTCCTTTTTTCTGCACAGGGGTGCATAAGGAAAAAATTTGATGCGCACGGGAACCGAGAGGAACAAGGTCAGGAAAATAGATAGAGGGTTGGCATGACAAGAAGAAGCTTAAGAGAGCATACGTTTGTATTATTATTTCAGAGAGATTTTTATTCTTTAGAAGAGATGGAGGGACAGATTGCGCTATATCTGTCTTTGGAGGATCAAGAAAAGCTTGGCGAGGAGGACAAGGGGGAGATTCGCGCGCGTGCAAAGCAGGCCGCGGAGAAAACAGAGCTTTTGGATGAGCGGATCAATTCTGTGGCAGAGGGCTGGAAGGCAGGAAGGATGGGAAAGGTAGAGCTTACGATCCTGCGTCTTGCCCTGTTTGAGATCTTGTTTGATGAAAATGTTCCGCAGGGAGTTGCCATCAATGAGGCGGTGGAGCTGGCGAAGAAATTTGGCGGCGATGATTCCCCTGCGTTTGTCAACGGAATCCTTGGAAAGCTGGCGGCGCAGCAGGAGGACTGATATGGCGAGCATATATTCTGTTTCGCAGGTCAATGCTTATATTAAAAATATGTTTTCGCAGGATTTTATGTTGAATCGCATCTTGGTGAGAGGCGAAGTGTCCAACTGTAAATATCATTCCTCCGGGCATATTTATTTTACCATAAAGGATGAAAAGGCCGCCATTGCCTGCGTGATGTTTGCGAATAACAGAAGGGGGCTTGCCTTTACGTTAAAGGAAGGGCAGCGGATCGTCGCGGAGGGCAGCGTGAATGTCTATGAGCAAAATGGCACGTTTCAGCTCTACGCAAAGAAGATCGCTCTGGATGGAACGGGGCTTTTGTATCAGCAGTTTGAGGAGCTGAAGATAAGGCTTGAAGAGATGGGAATGTTTGCGCAGGAATACAAAAGACCTATCCCACGCTATGCCACGAGGATCGGAATCGTGACAGCAGGAACAGGGGCGGCAATTCGAGATATTGTGACCGTGGCGAGACGGCGAAATCCCTATGTGCAGTTGTATCTCTACTCTGCGCTGGTTCAGGGCGAGGGCGCAAAGGAAAGTATTGTGCACGGCATTGAGGTGTTGGATGAGATGGGGCTGGATGTGCTGATTGTGGGGCGCGGTGGTGGATCGATCGAGGATCTGTGGGCATTTAATGAGGAATGTGTGGCGAGGGCGATCTTTGCATGTCATACGCCGGTGATCTCCGCAGTGGGGCATGAGGTGGATGTCACGATCGCAGATTTTGTCGCAGATTTGAGAGCGCCGACACCATCCGCGGCGGCGGAGCTTGCCGTGTTTGATTATCGTGCTTTTGAAGAACGATTGTGGGCTTATCAGAGTACGCTGATGTCTGTGATGGAGCAAAAGCTTCAGAAAAGCCGGATGCGTTTAGAACAGAAGGAGTTAAGGCTTAAGCTTTTAAGCCCGGAAAATCGGATTTTTCATAGGAGGCAGCGGCTGATAGTGCTTGCGGACAAGCTGGAGCAAAGGATGGAAAGTCTGATGTCGGACAGAAAGCACAGACTTTCTTTCTATGCGCAGAAGCTAAATGGCTTGTCACCGCTTGTCAGCTTAGAGAGAGGATATTCTTATGTGCAGAATCAGGCAGGACGTGCGGTGCGTTCGGTCAGCCAGCTGACGGAGGGGGAAGAGATAAGCCTTACGCTTCTTGAGGGGAGTGCAAAGGCGGTTGTCACATCTCTTTTCCCTGAAACGAAGAAGTCTTAGCGCGTTTTTTGTTGGAGGCAGGACCCAATATGCATCACAGAAATGAGGATGAAGATGAGAAAAAAAGAGGAAAAAGAAAAGCAGGAAGAAAAGGAAAGTCTGGAGGATCTGTTTTCCGGCCTTGAGAAAGTGCTGGGCAGCTTAGAGGATGAGAACGTAAGCATAGAGGATGCATTTACCTTGTACCAGAAAGGCATCGTTATGGTAAGACAGTGCAATGAGCGGATTGACCGAGTGGAAAAGGAGCTGAAGCTTCTCAATGAAGCGGGCAGAGATGGGGAGAGGGACAGTGAATAAATGGGATCAGAAAGAATTTAAGCAGGAGCTTTGCAGGTGCACAGAGAAAATGGAGACTATCATACAAGCCTATCTCCCAAAAGAAGAGGGCTTTCAGAGAACAGTGTTAGAGGCGATGAATTACAGCGTACTTGCCGGCGGAAAACGCCTGCGTCCCATGCTTTTGCTGGAATCCTGCCGGCTGTTTGGCGGGGACGAAAGGCTTGCGGAGCCATTTATGGCGGCGATTGAGATGATACACACCTATTCTCTTGTGCACGACGATCTGCCGGCGATGGACAATGATGAATTCCGCAGGGGAAAACAAACGACGCATATTCGATATGGACATGCGATGGGAATCCTCGCGGGAGACGCACTGCTTAACTATGCTTTTGAGACGATGACAGAGGCGGTGGAGATTGCGAAACATCTGCCTGTAGAAGAATACTATACAACGCTTGAGAGAATTCTTCAGGCACAGAGGATTCTGGCAAGAAAATCGGGCATATACGGTATGGTAGGAGGGCAGACTGTGGATGTGGAGGCAACGGAAAAGCAGGAGAGGCTGACACAGGAGAAGCTTGATTTTATCTATCGTTTAAAGACCGGGGCACTGATAGAAGGGGCTATGATGGCAGGAGCGGTGCTTGCGGGAGCTTCCCCGGATGAGCTTGTAAAAATGGAGGGGATTGCGTCAAAAGTAGGACTTGCTTTCCAGATACAGGATGATATTCTGGATGTGACAAGCACGGTGGAGGTGCTTGGAAAGCCGGTGTTCAGTGATGAGAGGAATCAGAAGACCACCTATGTGACATACAGGGGAGTGGACGAGTGCAGAAGGCTTGTGGAAGAGATTTCTGGGGAGGCGTTAAAGGAACTTTCCGCGCTCGACGGACATCAAAATGAATTTTTAAGGCAGCTTCTGATATGGCTGATTAGCAGAGAAAAATAGAAGGAGTTAGGATGCTTTTAGATTCAATTAATAAGGCAAATGATATAAAAAAGCTGCAGAAGGAGGAGTATGGCGCGCTTGCGCAGGAAATCAGAGATTTTCTGATCCACAAGATAAGCATTTCCGGTGGTCATCTGGCATCCAATTTAGGGGTGGTGGAGCTTACCATGGCGATGCATCTGGTGCTGGATCTTCCTGAGGATAAGATTATCTGGGATGTGGGGCACCAGTCTTATACACACAAGCTTTTGACCGGAAGGCGCGATGGGTTTGATGAGCTTCGAAGGTACGGTGGGATCAGCGGATTTCCAAAGCGCAGAGAGAGCAGGTGTGACGCTTTTGACACAGGGCACAGCTCCACCTCGATATCGGCGGGACTTGGCTATGTGGAGGCGAGCCGGATACAAGGAAAGAACAATACCATTATCTCCGTGATTGGGGATGGTGCTCTGACGGGCGGCATGGCGTATGAGGCGCTGAATAATGCCTCACAGTGCAAGAGGAATTTTATTATTATTTTAAATGATAACGAGATGTCCATCTCGCGCAATGTGGGCGGCATGTCAAGCTATTTAAGCGAGCTGCGTGCAGGAAAGCTCTATAACAACTTAAAAGCGGGCGTGATGAATGGACTGAATCGTGTCCCCATCTATGGGGAGCGCATGATAGAGAGAATACGGAGAACCAAGAGCGGCATTAAACAGCTTTTGATACCGGGAATGTTGTTTGAGGATATGGGAATTACCTATTTGGGACCTGTGGATGGGCATGATATTACACAACTTACCAAGCTGATCAAGGAGGCAAAAAATCTGGATCATGCGGTGCTTTTGCATGTTCTGACCAAAAAGGGAAAGGGATATGAGCCGGCGGAGAAGCATCCCTCCCGCTTTCATGGAGTGGAACCGTTCTCGGTGGATACAGGGCTGCCGCTTAAGAAAAAGCTGGGACCAAATTACACGGATGTGTTTTCGGCGTCCATTGTGCGCTTAGCGGAGAAATACCCGGAGCTTGTGGCGATCACGGCGGCGATGCCGGATGGGACGGGACTTCGCAAGTTTCGCGAGAGGTATCCGCGCAGATTTTTTGATGTTGGCATTGCGGAGGAACATGCCGTCACCTTTGCGGCGGGCATGGCAGCGGCAGGTATGAAGCCTGTGGTGGCGATCTATTCCTCGTTTTTGCAGAGAGCCTACGATCAGATTATCCATGATGTCTGCATACAGAACCTACCCGTGATCTTTGCGGTAGACAGAGCCGGTGTTGTGGGCAGTGACGGGGAGACCCATCAGGGCATTTTTGATCTGTCCTATTTGTCCAATATTCCAAATATGAATATTTTTGCCCCCATGAATAAATATGAGCTTGCCGATGCTCTGCGCTTCGCGATGGAATTGAGCGCGCCGCTCGCGATCCGCTATCCGCGCGGGGCAGCGTGGGACGGGCTGAAGGAGCTTCGCGCCCCGGTGGAATTTGGAAAAAGCCAGATTCTCTATAAAGAGCGCGGCATCGCGCTTCTTGCCGTTGGAAGTATGGTGAGGACGGCGGTGGAGGTGAGGGAGAAGCTAAAAAAGGAAGGCTATTGTATTACAATTGTAAATGTGCGCTTTGTGCTGCCTCTGGATCAAAATTGTCTGGATGAGCTGGCAAAGGATCATGAGCTGTTTGTCACAATGGAGGAAAATGTGCTAAATGGCGGATTTGGCATGAAGGTGACGCGCTATGCGGAGGAGAACGAGCTGCCGGTTCATGTGATGAATGTGGCGCTCCCCAATATCTACATGGAGCATGGCAGTGTGGAGTTGCTGAAGAAAGAGGCAGGTATTGACGCGGAAACAGTGAAAAACCGGATACGGAAATATTGGACAGAAAAATACGGGAAGATATGGGGAAATAAAATATGAAGGAGCGGCTTGATATACTGTTGGTGAAAAGAAATCTCGCATCGTCCAGAGAGAAGGCAAAGGCAATTATTATGGCGGGAAATGTCTTTGTGGATGGAAGCAGAGAGGACAAGGCAGGGACGATGTTTGAAGAATCTGTCCCAATCGAGGTGAGAGGGAACACGTTGCAATATGTCAGCCGCGGCGGACTTAAGCTTGAGAAGGCGGTGAAGGTATTTGCCCTTGTTCTTGAGGGAAAGATCTGCATGGATGTAGGCGCATCGACGGGTGGTTTTACAGATTGTATGCTGCAAAATGGCGCCAGCAAGGTGTATGCCGTGGATGTGGGGCATGGGCAGCTTGACTGGCGGCTTCGCAACGACAGCCGCGTCGTCTGCATGGAGCGAACCAATATCCGCTATATGACAGAGCAGGCAGTGAGCGACCGCTTTGCATTTGTCTCCATCGACGTATCCTTTATTTCTCTTACCAAGGTACTTCTGCCCGTGAAGGCACTGCTTTCCGAGGATGCACGGCTGGTGTGCCTGATTAAGCCTCAGTTTGAGGCAGGGCGGGAGAAGGTAGGCAAGAAGGGAGTAGTCCGAGATCCAGAGGTTCATGCAGAGGTAATCCAAAAGGTGGTTGACTATGCAGGAGAGATTGGGCTTACCCGATTAGGGCTTGATTTTTCTCCTGTCAAGGGACCTGAGGGAAATATTGAGTATCTGCTTTATCTTGGAAATGGAGAAGAATCAAACGAGGTCAGATTATCGGTTAAGGATGTGGTGGAGATGGCACATAGGAGCCTTGACTGAGCATATTGCAGTGAGATAAGAGGAACGATGGACAGATATGGCATTATTACAAATGTAGAAAAAGATAAAGACCGGATGGTCAGCAGGGAGATAAAGGAGTATCTGGAACAGCACGGAAAGACCTGCACACTGTTAAAGCACAACGATGAGATGACTCCCTCTGCGCAGGATTTGGATAAGGGAATGGAAAGACCGGCTTTTTCTTACACAGATCCAAAGCTTGTTCCAGAAGATACCGAATGTGTGCTGGTCTTGGGAGGGGACGGCACGCTGATTCAGGCGGCGAGGGATCTGTCAGGCAAGAACATCCCGCTTCTTGGGGTGAATTTTGGCACGCTTGGGTATCTGGCAGGCGTGGAAAAGCAGCATATTCTGCCAGCGCTGGATATGCTGATGGAGGATCGGTATACGCTGGAGAAGCGCATGATGCTGGACGGTGCCGTGTACAGCGGGGATAAAATAAAAAAGCGGGATGTCGCGCTCAATGATATTGTGATCAGCAGAGGCGGCGTGCTGCGCGTCATTGATTTTAAACTATTTGTAAATGGAGAATTTTTAAATTTATACTCGGCGGATGGC
Organism: uncultured Clostridia bacterium; assembly: GCA_947178015.1. Taxonomy (GTDB): domain Bacteria; phylum Bacillota; class Clostridia; order Lachnospirales; family Lachnospiraceae; genus RGIG8607. The sequence goes on along the minus strand of CAMWWW010000013.1, from coordinate 3,246 downwards.
ATTATTATAGCCACGCCGACGGGCTCGACGGCCTATAATATGTCTGCTGGAGGACCGATTGTCTCGCCGGAGGCATCGCTTATGGTGGTGACGCCGATCTGTCCGCACACATTAAATACCAGAAGCATTATTTTATCTGCGGAGGATACAATAACAATAGAGCTTTGTACTGACAGAAGCGGAAATAATGAGGAACGGCTGGTTTCCTTTGACGGCGACAACTCACAGAAGGCATATGAGAAGGACAGCATAAAAATATGCCGTTCCAGACAGTGCACAAAGATTGTAAAGCTGAATAAGGTAAGCTTTCTGGAGATATTGCGGAAAAAAATGAGTGTGAATGTATAGAGGAGAGACAGCTTTGAAGATAGCCAGACAGAACAAAATTATTGAATTGATTAATAAATTTGACATTGAGACACAGGATGACCTTGCCGAAAGGCTGATGAAGGAAGGGTTCAAGGTGACGCAGGCGACAGTTTCCAGAGACATCCGGGATCTGAAGCTGATGAAGATGACGAATGAGGATGGAAAGCAGAAATATATTATCGTGCAGAGCTCCGATCTGGAGATGAGCGACAAGTATCTGAGAGTTTTGCGGGACGGCTTTGTATCCATAGATAGAGCGGAGAATATTTTGGTAATTAAGACAGTGTCCGGCATGGCGATGGCGGTGGCGGCGGCATTGGACTCCATGGAGTGGAGGGAGATTGTGGGCTGTATCGCGGGAGATGACACGATTATGGCGGCAATTCGGACAAAAGAGGATGCACTGCCGGTGATGGACAGGATCAGACGGCTCATTATAAATAAAAAGTAACAATTCATGCGGCTTAAGGAGAGAACGGAAAGGAGCAGAATCATGTTACGAAGTCTGTATGTAAAAAATCTGGCATTAATAGACGAGGCAGGAGTAGAATTTCAAAAAGGGTTAAATATATTAACAGGAGAGACAGGAGCAGGAAAATCACTTTTGATGGGTTCTGTGGATCTTGCACTTGGGAAGAAGGCAGATAAGGAGCTTATCCGAAAGGACGAAGAGTATGCTCTGGTGGAGCTGATATTCGAGGTGGAAAGTCCGGCGATCCGGCAAGCACTAAAGGCGATGGATGTTGTGTTTGAGACGGAAGGAGAGGTGCTGATTACCAGAAAGTTGGTTCAGGGAAGAAGCATCAGCAAGGTAAACGGCGAGACGGTGTCGGCTGCGCAGCTTCGGCAGATCACAGGGCTTTTGCTGGATATTCACGGACAGCATGAACATCAGTCGCTGCTTGACAAGGCAAAACATCTTGAAATTGTAGATGAATTCGCCGGAAAAAAGGCAGCGGAGGTAAAAGAACAGCTTTCTAAGGCATATGACGCCTATGCACAGGCAAAGGGACGACTGGGCGAATATACGATAGATGACGAGCAGAGGCAGAGAGAGTGCTCTTTTCTTGAATTTGAGATAAAAGAGATAGAGGAGGCACAGCTTCAAGAGGATGAGGAAGAAAATCTGACTGCATGGTACAAGAAAGCATCCAACAGCAGGCGCATAATGGAAGCGGTGGGCCACGTCCACGAGTGCATTAGCAGCGACACATCCGCAGGCGCCGGAGAACAGCTTGGCTATGCCGTAAAGGAGATATCCTCCGTGGCAGAATATGACGAAGAGCTCTCCGATCTGTCCGATCAATTAGCCGATGTGGAATCCATGTTAAGCGATGTATCAAGAGAACTGTCCAACTATATGCAGAATCTGGAATTTAATGAGGAAGAATTCCTACATACGCAGGAGCGCTTGAACGTAATTCACCGCTTGGAGGACAAGTACGGCGCGACAATCCCAGATATTTTAAAATACCGCGAGGAGAAGGAGGAGCGGCTTGCTTTCTTTCAGGATTACGAGGCGCAGAAGGCAAGAGCAGAGCAGGAGCTGCTGGACAGAGAAAAGGATCTTCTGATCTGCTGTGAGGAGCTGTCCAACATTCGAAAAGAAGCGGCAAAAGACCTTGAAAAAAAGATTGTACAGGCGCTTTCAGAGCTGAATTTCCTTCAGGTGCAGTTTGCGATTGCCTTCCATAGACTGGAAAAGCCAGCTAGAAATGGGTTCGACAGCGCTGAATTTTTGATTTCAACCAATCCGGGCGAGACGATTAAGCCGCTTGAGAAAATAGCTTCCGGCGGTGAGCTTTCACGAATTATGCTGGCGATTAAGACGATATTGTCCAATCAAGGTGGTGTGGAGACATTGATCTTTGATGAGATTGACACTGGAATCAGCGGGATTACCGCGCAGCTTGTCGCAGGAAAGCTATCGCAGATCGCCAAGGGCTGTCAGGTGCTTTGCATCACTCATCTCCCGCAGATTGCCGCGATGGCGGACAATCATTATTTAATCGAAAAAAAAGTAATCAATGAAAAAACGGTGACGCAGATAAGAAAGCTTGACGAGGAGGAAAGCATTGGAGAGCTTGCAAGAATTATCGGCGGAACACAGATCACCGACACAGTGCGAAACAGCGCAAAAGAAATGAAGGAATTGGCAAAAAGAACAAAATAAACTAGAGTGAATTTCATATTTTCTCATATACTAAAAAGGACATTCCAGACTGGATGTCCTTTTCATTTATGTATTATCCAAATCTTAGAGAAAACTGTGCGTGACAGCTCGATGAGGCTGAGCCATTATAATTGAGCCTAACTATGGCGGAATGGAGGAAAGATGAAAGCGAGACTTTGGTATAGGAGAATTCTGTGCATTATTGCCATTATAGCATCCTTGTATACCGGGTATGTGATTTATTCTTATATCAATCATGCGATACCCGATAAGATACATGTCGTTGTCCATGAACAGGAAGAATTTAATTTCCATCTTCCTCTTTCTGCTGAAATTACCTGTAAGGATAAGCAAGTATCCTTCAGTGGAAAATCCAATATTCCACAGAATGAAATTACCTTAAATCTCACGGATTCCTTTACCATGCAGTCCTCCGATATGGGGACGCACATTATCACCATGAAGCTGTTTGGGCTGTTTCCAATTAAAGATATAGAAGTGGCGGTAATAGAGGAGACACAAGTGATTCCATGCGGCTTTCCGGTAGGAATCTATCTGGAAACAGATGGTATTTTGGTGATAGGTACAGCAAGACTTACCGATTCTTCTGGTTCTATTGTGGAGCCCGCCTATGCGCTTGTGAAATCAGGAGATTATATCGAGGAGATCAACGGAATAGCCGTTACATCCAAAAATGACCTAAT
>CAMWWW010000012.1 GCA_947178015.1 uncultured Clostridia bacterium | reverse complement strand
CTTAATATCCTGTACCAAAGCATTTGTCTCATTAGCCTTTGCTGCATTTGCCTTTGTCTTTTCAGCAATTTCATTGATGGAAGCATTTACCTGCTGCAATGCGCTCGCCTGCTCTGTAGAACCCTGTGCCAGCGACTGACTTGCACTTGCGACCTGATCGGCTCCTGTCGTCACTTGAATGGAGGATTCACGAATTCCTCCCAGCATACGGTTATTGTCCTCTATTAAATCTCGAAGCGCCTTGCCAAGTAAATCCTTATCTGAGCGCGGCGTAATGCTTACAGCAAGATTTCCTTTTGCAATCTGTTCTGCAACTTCTGCCTGTGAGCGTGCTCCTGCTATCATCTGCTGAATTGCGTCAGTCAAAACGCCAAATTCATCATTGCGCTCCTTCTCAATCTTAATATCTACCTCACCCAAAGCGATCTTCTTGGATGCATCTGTGATCTTATCCATGCTCACTCTAATAATCCTGACCACGCTAAATTCGATAAATAATCCAAATACCGTGCTGATTGCTCCTAAAACGACAGCAAAGATCTGTGCTCCTCTTGCATAACTATGTGGATTTGCCGCCTTCATAATCTGCCCCATCGCCTGTATCTGCAACACACACATTACAATATTTAATAGAACCAATATACTAAAGCCTACAATTAACCTTGTTTTTATTGTTACACTTTTCATATTCTTTCCTCCATCCTGCTATTCCTCAAGCTCTGCAAAACTATCTGCCTGCTCTGTAATGCCGGTCTCCTCATCATGCAGAAACTTATCCAGATCCAGCAGCAGCTTTACGCTATCTCCTGTTTTGCCAATTCCATACACATATTTGTTCTGAACCTTGTTGCTGCGTCCAATGGATGGAGGAGGCAGGATATCCTCTTCCTCTATTGTAACTACTTCTGCAATTCTCTCTACTATCAATCCCACAACCGTTGACTTGACATCAATCACAATAATACAGGTTCTGTCGTTGTATTCCAGCGGGGGCTGATTAAACCGAAGAGCCACGTCCACAACAGGAATAATCTTTCCTCTCAGATTAATAAGCCCTTTTATATAATTTTCCGTCTCTGGTATCACCGTTATCCTCTGAAATGGGATAATCTCATTGATATACTCGATTCCAATGGCAAAATATTCATTGCCGGACTTGAAGGTCATGTACCTATCCCTCTGTGTAGTTCCCTCGGATAACTCTGTTGTCATCTCCTCAGACACACTCTCATCTCCTTTCCCTGTCTATCCAATCAAGCCCGCCGGGTCCAATATCAGGGCAATGCTTCCGTCACCTAGCTGCGTACAGCCGGACAGTCCCTTCACCTTCTTAATGTACTTTGGTATTGGCTTTACAACAATTTCCTGCTCGCCGATCAGATTATCCACCAAAAGACATACTGTCTTCTCCTCCATCTCCAGAATCACCATCATACCATCTTCCACAGAAGTATCCTGATCCGAAAGAGAAAGGTATCTGCCAAGGCGAATCACCGGATAACACTCGCCGCGGATCATCACGTATTCCTCTCCGCCCGGCTCGTGGATCATCATATCCTCCTTCACGCTGACAAACTGCTTGACAATCCCAGTTTCCACCACAAAGAAGGAATCTGCCGTCTCCATCACAATACCATCGATAATTGCGAGAGTAAGCGGAATCTTCATCGTCATCGTGCTTCCACTGCCCGGCACACTATCTATATCAAGCGTGCCGCCGATGGTCTGAATATTTTTCACCACAACATCCATGCCGACGCCGCGCCCGGAGAACTCTGTCACCGTCTCATTGGTAGAAAATCCCGGATAGGTAATAAACTGATAAACCTCTCTGTCGGTCATGGTCTCAGGATTTTTACTGCCCAAAAGCCCATTCTTCTTGGCTTTTTTAAGTATCTTGGTTCTGTCCATTCCAAAACCGTCGTCCTGTACTGTGATCCAGACCTTGCCGCCTTCATTCTTCGCTGACAGCGTCACCTTGCCTTTTTTCGCCTTTCCGGCAGCCAGCCTCTCTTCCGGCATCTCGATGCCATGGTCAACTGCATTTCGGATCAGATGCATAAGCGGATCAGAGATATGCTCGATAATATTCTTATCTACCTCTGTATTCTCGCCAACCACCTCCAGATCAATATCCTTTCCCAGCTTTCTGGATGCATCAAACACAATGCGGTTCATCTTCTGGAAGGTCGTGGTAAGAGGCATCATACGCATCGACATAATGACATCCTGCAGATCCGTCGAAATCTTGGTAAGCTGCCCTGCTGCCTTCTGGAAATTCTGAAGCTCCAGTCCCGGAACCTTCAAATCTGGATTTTGCAGAACCACTGCCTCCGCGATAACCAGCTCACCGATCAAATCCATAAGCTGATCCATCTTCTCTACGTTGACATTGATAAAGCTCTGCTTTGAAGCCTTAGGCTGCTTGTTTTTATTAAGCTGCTTTGCCTTGCCCGGTTCCTTGGACTGAATCACATAGTCTCCCGGAGCAATGTCCTTCCCCTGCTTCTCCTCTGGTTTGCTTTCTTCTGCCTTCTCTTCCTTCTCTTCCTTTGCTGGCACAGCAGTATCCAGCTCAATCGGCTTTAAGAAATCACTGTTAAAGAATCCCTCTGCCGCCACTTCGCGGATGTCAATGCTCTCTATCTCGGAGCTGGTGTCGATAATCTTTCTTACCTCCTCCTCGGAAAGCTGTGCCTGAAGCAGCATGCGGAAACCATACTTTAAAATAAGGTCAGAGCTTGCTTCATTGGAAATAATATCCTCCGGGAAGTAAATAATATCCTCCGCCGACTCCTTTAAAGCATATACCGCAGTATATGCGCGGATATTGCTCATCTGTGTATCGCTTTTATATGTAATTACTATCTGGTAAAAGCGGCTCCCGCTCGTGGCGACAGGAGCGATATAAAACTGATTTGGAGCCACGTAGACATTCTCTGGGGGAAGCTCCTTCTCCACCTTTGTGATCTCATGCTTGATCTGCTTTAAAAACACATCCATCGCATCAATCAACTCCGTGGGATCTCCGTCTGGATCATTTCCATCACGGATCTTATCCATCTCCGCCGTTATAAAATCCGCCACATCAAGCACATGGGAAACCAGCTCCAGATGTGGTACATTATCCGGCTTTGACTCTCTTAAATAGTAAAAAATATCTTCCAGCTTATGAGCTATCTTCGTAACATTGTCAAACATCATAATACCGGAGGAACCCTTAATGGTATGCATGGTTCTGAATATTTCATTAATCGCATCCTCGTCAAAGCACTCCGCATCCTTCTGTTCCAGCACAGTTTCCTGAAGCTTTTCCAGAAGCTGCCCATTTTCCAAAAGATACATATCCAGCATATCCTCGGTATTAAACTCTTCTGCCATTATAATGCCCTCCTTTCCCTCTTACATCGAACGCTCAGATTAATCCCAGCTTTGTAAGTACTTCTTCAAATTTATCCACATTGAGAGGCTTGCCGGAATATACGGTGCACCCTAGCTCAAATGCCTTCTTAACATTACGCTCATCATTGAGGGCTGTCGTCATAATAACCTTCACCATGGCTTCTGTTGAGATATTCCTCTGCTTTTCAATATTGCGGATGCCCATCAGAGCCTGATAGCCATCCATAACAGGCATCATAACATCCAGACATACCAAATCATATGGCTCATCATCCTCCAACGACATCAGAAATGCATCCACTGCCTCCATTCCATCTACGGTAACATCCACCTCACCATATTTTTCCAGAAACTTTGACATAAACTTACGGGTAGCAAAATCATCCTCCGCCAGCAGAATTTTAAGTTTCTTCATTCGCGTTCTCCTTTCCTGCCAGCCTGCTTCTGACTGAGCAATGCATATATTTTTTTCGGAATCTCCGAAAGTGGTAGCTGATATTTCACAGCTCCTATATCGTAAGCCACTTTGGGCATACCATATACAACACAAGTTTCTTCATTCTGTCCTATTGTTTCTGCTCCGGTATTTCGAATTTTTAAAAGTCCTTGAGCGCCGTCAGCACCCATTCCAGTGAGAATCACACCTATCGCATTTTTTCCCACATACTGCGCCACAGAATCAAACAAAACATTCACGGCAGGGCGATGCCCTCCTACCTTTGGACCATTCTTACATTCCACCTGATACCCGCCGTTCACCTTTACAAGGCTCATCTGTAAATTTCCGGGCGCTAAAAGTGCTTTTCCGGGCATTACCCTATCTCCCGTTTTCGCTTCCCTAACTTCAATCCTACACTCATTGTTCAGCCTTCTAGCATACATCTCTGTAAAGCCCGGCGGCATATGCTGCACGATCACGATCCCCGGAATGTCGACGTCAAGCTGGCGCACCACATCAAAGATCGCCTCCGTGCCTCCCGTGGATGCTCCTATGGCAATCAGTGTATCCGGCGGAAACTTATCCAGCTTATAAAGAGGACTGCCCACACCCATCTGTTTATGTCCGCCCACTCTGGCGGTGGATGCGATCTTGACCTTTACGGAGAGTTCCTGCCGGATAAACGCCTGAAGCTGCTCCCTGCTGTTGACAGAGGGCTTTACCACATAATCGACCGCTCCCGCGCGGAGTGCATCGAAAACAGCGTTGCTCAGGGCACTTATCACCACCACGGGAATGGGCCTCTGTGGCATAAGCTTGCGCAGAAACTCAATGCCATTCATGCGGGGAAGCTCGACATCAAGCGTCATAACATCCGGAGAATACTTTATTATCGCGTCTCTTGCCGCAAACGCATCCGCAGCCTCCGCCACCACCTCAAGAGCGGGATCTGAATTCAATCCATCCGCCAGAATTCTTCTAAAAAGCATCGAATCATCAACAACCAATACTCTAATTTTTTTCATCATAACGGCTACCTGTATTCCTTACTCATCGTTTTTGCCCTCCCTATTTTCTATATATGGACGGCTTTATATACTGAAACCTTGTTTCATCCCTGTCAATGGTTTCCGTGGTACCGATAAACAGATATCCTCCCGGCTCCATACAGTCATAAATCCTGTTCAAAAGCTGGTTCTTTGTCTCATCCTCAAAGTATATCATAACATTACGTATAAAGACAACATGCAATTTCTTCCTAAATGGAAGCGGGTCCATCAGATTAAACTGTCGGAACATCACCTGTTTTTTCAGCTCATCCGCCACCACGCTTTGTGTTGAATTCAGCCTTTTAAAGTAATGCTTCTTCCATGAATTTGGAATATTGGCGAGCTGCTCATTATCATATACACCACGTATTGCTTTTTGAAGCACCTTGGTGGATATATCCGTTGCAAGCACTGTAGTATCCCATTTTGCATGCTCCAGCCCAAAAAAATCTGAAAGCACCATCGCTATCATATACGGCTCCTCCCCCGATGAAGCCGCTGCACACCAGATGTGCAGATCCCGTTTATTCTTCTCCTTTTCCTTGAGCTGAGGAAGCACCACCTTCTGAAAATACTCAAAATGCTCAAATTCTCTCATAAAGAAGGTATGATTTGTCGTCAACATATTGACAAGACTCTTTGCCTCTTTTCCAGAGCGGTCTGCCTCCACCGCATCCATATACTGTTCATAGCCGGCATATCCATTTGCGGACAGATAATTCTTCATCCTGCCTTCTACAATTACTCGTTTCTGCCCCAGCTCGATTCCATAATTATTTCTTATATACTCTACTATTCTCTGAAATTCTCTGTCCGTCAGAGTGTATTCCCTGCCAATTCCCAACTCATTCCCCTCCGGTTTCTCCATTCCTCTATTTCAGGCATCTATCATAAGCTGTTTTCTAACTCTCTTAAATACATCAAATATATCGGGATCGTACTTTAGCCCTGACTCCTTCTCCATCACCGCAAGACTCTCCTCCGGGCTTAAGGCTTCCCTGCTGCCTCCCTTTTCTGTCAGCGCATCATAATTTCCCAAAATCTTCATAATCCTCGCAGCAAGCGGGATCTCTTCTCCCTTAAGCCCCTCTGGATACCCTGTTCCGTCCCAGCGCTCATGGTGATAATGCGCGATATCAATCGCCATCTGAATAAATTCATTCTCTCCAATCCGATCGTTGATCTCAGACAGCAGCTTCGCCCCTTGTGCCGTGTGCTGCGCAACAATCTGCCGCTCCTCTTCCGTAATGCTATTTCCCTTAGCAAGAATCTCCTTGGATACAAAAAGCTTTCCAATATCATGCAAAGGTGCGGCAAGCTCTATCGCCTCGATAAAAGCATTGGACACTTGATCCTCAAACTTTGGAGAGAACTGCAGGCTCTGTGAGAGAAGTCTGGCATTGACCCGAATATTTTCCACCCGACTTTTCGATGGATAGATACAATGCCCTACAACCATTGTGACCGCATCAAGAACATGCTTTTTCTCTTCCTCAATCTTTTTCACCTGCTCATTCACAACACGATTCAGCCTTTTATTATAAAACTCTATTTCTTTTTTCATCTCATAACTGCGAAGCTGTGTGCTTACTCTAGCCGTGACCTCTGCAAGTGCAAAAGGTTTGGTAATAAAGTCCGCTCCCCCCAGCGTAAAGCCCATTACCTTATCGTCCAAATCCGATGTCGCAGAGATAAATATCACGGGTATATCCCTTGTGCGGGCATCATTCTTGAGGATCTCGCACAGCTCAAAGCCGCTCATCTTCGGCATGGTAATATCCAGAAGAAACAGCTTGGGTAAGTGCTCCCTTGTCAAAGCAAGCGCCTCCGCGCCACTGCTCACTCCCGCAGCCTGATATCCCATGCTCTCAATCATCTGAATTAAGATTACCTGATTGACCTCCAGATCGTCTACAATAATGACGTCCGGCTCTGACTGATTCTGCAATTCCTGTGCCATGGTCACTCCTCCTCTCTTCCTATGTCATCTCTCAGCATCTCATATGCCTTCATTGCCTTCTCATAGTTTTCCTTTCGTATAGCAAGCTCCAAGCGGAAGATCAGACGACCGCACTCTTCCCTGCCCTCCAAAAGACGCTTTAGATTCTCGGCAAAGCCCTCTGCCTTCTCCCAATTATCCATCTCAATACAAAGAACCAGCTTCTCCATCGTCTCCTGTGTAGCCTGAAGATTTTCTGGTGTACCATATTGGTACATGGCATCCATCTCTTCAATCCCTGCCATACTATATGCATTTTCCTTGATATCTGAGATAGACGTCTCCGTCATTATGCTCTGTTCCTCACTCACGCTGCCGGCAGGAAGCTTAATCATGACAGAAAAGCTAAATATACTGCCCTTTCCCTTCTCACTCTCCACATTGATGCTGCCGCGCATCAACTCAACGATCTCCTTGCACACGACAAGCCCCAGACCGCTGCCGCCATAGCGTCTGGTGATGGAGGCATCCACCTGCGAAAAACTCTTAAAGAGCTTATCTTTCTCCGTCTCACTGATCCCTATACCAGAATCAATCACCAAAAAGAACAGCTCCGCCTCATCCTGCTTCTGCAAAGTCTTGATAGCCTGAACTACAACCTTTCCGGCAGAAGTAAATTTTATGGCATTGGAGATTAAATTATTTAGCACCTGCGTGATGCGCAGCTCATCTCCAACCACTCGCTCCGGTACATTGTCATTCACGGTAAACTGAAGCGTCAGCCCTTTCTCCACCGCTTTGGAAGAATGGATATCCTCCACATGATGCATCATCTCCCTGAAATCAAATTCCCTCTCCTCAAGTGTAAATTTATTCGCCTGAAGCTTTGAAAAGTCCAGAATATTATTGATAAGCTTGTTCATATCCATACAGCAGCGCTCTATAATCTCCATTGTCTTCTTCTGCTGTGGTCTGTCTTCTATAGAAAGAAGATTCTGAACATGCCCCAGAATACCATTAACCGGTGTACGAAGCTCATGTGTGACATTTGCCACAAACTCATTCTTTGTTCTCTCAGCCTGACCCGCCTCATTTTTCGCCTTATCAAGCTCCTTCACGGCGCCCACGCGCTCTCTGGAATTCAACGCCATACAGACATATCTGACTGGCTCCTCGCCCACGTGCTCCAGCTTTATATCAGCGGGAAAACAAGTCTGGTTCTTTCTGTATATACTTCCCTCAAATGCCTCTTCACCGCACTCCACGTCAATCAGAGTGCCATCCTCTGACCTGTGAAACAGTCCGGTAAGCACCCTCTCTATGCTCACTCCAAGAAGCTCATTCTCCTGATAACCAAGCTCAGATTCCGCCCTTTTATTTGCGGCCAGAATCTCCCCCTTCTCATCAAAAAGAAGAATCATCTCAAGCGCAGTTGCTATTATATACTCATCATAATTATGTAATTCCATTTTTCCTCTCCGTCGGATTTCAAAACCATACTTCGCTATTATAACACATTCCGAATCAAAAAACAATTATAGCTGACACTTTTTCTGCTATTGCTTCTCAAGCCCCTTAAGTTTCTCTCCAAGCCTTGTCAGCCCTCTCTCCTCTCTTATTCCCTGCTGGTAGAGATATCGCTCCTTAAGCTCTTTTCCAAGCTTCTCTACCTCCTCATAGAGCTCCCTCGCTGAGAGAAGCAGACACCCCTGCCCCCTAATAATAATCTGCTCCAGCCCATCCGAGGTTGCGACCGTCACGCGATACCGCTGGGAGTTCTTATGCGCGAATTTCTCAATGTATTGATCTGCTGTCTCTGCCTCCTTTGTGTACACGACGTGAATATTATGATAATCCATAATCTCTGTGGCATGTCCCTGAACCCGATAAGCATCAAATACCACAATCAACTGACACTGTTTCATTCCCTGATAATTGCACATAATATCAAGAAGCCGGATTCTCGCTCCATCTATGCTTGCGCTTGCAAGCTCTCTCAGCTCGTCCCACGCAAAGATTACGTTGTAGCCGTCAACCAGCAGATATTCCTCCCTTGGCTCTTCTTTTTTTTCCTTCTCCTTGCGGATGCCGGTATAACCACTGATATTTTCCCTTTTTACAGGAGCAAATTTTTTGCGTGCTATGGTTTTATCTGCCTTATTTGCAAAAAAGGTGCGCGCAAAAATTCTCTCAATTTCCTCTTCCTCGATAAATTCCTCCCGATAGGATGCAGCAGGCACAGCAAGCTCTTTCTCGACCGCCCCCGCCGCACTGCTAAAAAAACTTGGAAGATGCATGTGCTCCTTTACCTTATCCCATTTTACCACCATCCCGGCTCCGTGGGAACAGAAAACAGAATCAGCGGGATTGTCAATGTCCCGCTCTGGATAGTAACCTGTCTGTTGTATTACTTCCTCTGCATTATGGCACGGCGCATAACCTTTAAAGCTTAAGCTTAGCCTTCCCCGCCCTCTTGTATAAGCAGAAAGTTCCTTTTGATAGGCTTGTATCAATCCCGCCGGAGCCTGTCCCACAAGAACTGCCATCCCATCCTCCAAAAGCGCAGGAGGCTGAAAGCTTCCCTTCCGCTGTTCCATATCCGTCATCACTCTGCCGATATTCTCTCCCGGAACCTCTATCACAAAATCAAAGTAAGGCTCCAAAAGAACAGACTGTGCCTGCATCAGCCCCTGCCTGACAGCACGATAGGTCGCCTCTCTAAAATCACCTCCCTCTGTGTGCTTTTGATGGGCCCGCCCGGATACCAGCGTAAGCTTTATGTCCGTCAGAATCGAACCCGTCAAAACACCCCGATGCTCCTTTTCCTTAAGATGGGTCAGCACCAGCCGCTGCCAGCTCTCGCCAAGCATATCTGTGCTGCAATCCGCGCTTATCCTTATACCACTTCCCTGCTCTCCCGGCTCCATCAACAGATGTACCTCCGCATAATGGCGAAGCGGCTCAAAATGTCCCACCCCCTCCACAGTATCTGCTATCGTTTCCTTATATATAATACTTCCCTCTCCAAACGTCACCTTTACCTGAAAGCGATCCTCTATCAATCTTCCAAGTACCTCCGTCTGCACCTCCCCCATAAGCTGTGCCCGGATCTCCTTCTGCTCCTCCTCCCAGACAATATGAAGAAGCGGTTCCTCCTCCTCAAGCTCACGCAGCTTAGGAAGCATCCCCATCGCGTCACAGCCGGGCGGCAAAATAATCCGATACAATAATATAGGCTCAAGAACCGGTTTACGCACAAGATGCTCTATGCCAAAGCCCTGACCGGGAAATGTATCCGTAGGTCCAGTTACCACACAGATCTCTCCTGCCTCCGCCTCCTGCGTAAGCGCATACTTTGCCCCAGAATACAAGCGAAGCTGATTTACCTTCTGCCCATCCAGAAGGGATTTTACCTTAAGACTGCCCCCTGTGATTTTAAGATAAGTCAAACGATTTCCCTGCTCATCCCTGCCAATCTTAAATACCCTTGCGCCGAATTCTTCAGGATACACCCGCGCCTGTGTATATCCACAAAGCCCTTCCATAAACTCCAAGACCCCGAAAAACTTTAGCGCCGAACCAAAAAAACACGGAAAAGCACGGCGCTCCTTAATTAACGTCCCTATGGTCTGATCCGAAAGGCTGTCCGTCTGCAAAAATTCCTCCATCGCCTGCTCGCTGCACATGGCAAGTCCATCATAAATATCCTCCATAGAAGCAGAAAAATCAATGCAGTCCCCGCTAAGCTCTGCTCTTACATGCTCCATCAGCTTCTGTCTGTCTGCGTTTCCCTGATCCATCTTATTTACAAAAAGAAACACCGGAATTCGATAGCTTTCCAGCAGCTTCCAGAGTGTCCGCGTGTGTCCCTGTATCCCATCCATGGCGCTGATCACCAAAATCGCATAATCCAACACCTGAAGAGTCCGCTCCATCTCCGCTGAAAAATCCACATGCCCCGGCGTATCTAAAAGCGTTAGCTGCAAATCCTTGAAGATCATACGTGCCTGTTTTGAGAATATCGTGATTCCACGCTCCCGTTCCAGCTCATAGGTATCCAGAAAAGCATCACGATTGTCAACACGCCCCGGCTTTCTTAACGCGCCCGCTGTGTAGAGCATGGCTTCCGACAAGGTTGTCTTGCCGGCGTCCACATGCGCAAGAATTCCGATCACAAGCCTTTTCATATTAATGCTTTCTCTCCAGCTCTCTCACAAGCGGCTCCACCTGTGACAGCATATTATCAATATCTTCAAACATAGAACTCTTTGTGGTGCCTAACTCATTTGCCTTAATAATATGTTCTCTCACCACCTCAAACTGCCTTTCTGTCTCCTCAAAAGACATGGTCACTTCATCCAGCCGCCTCTGCGACGCATCCATCGCTCCTGTAATCTGATCCTGAACCTTCTCTGCCCCACCCGCGGCTGTGGTAATGTGATCAAACATCTGATAGGTCATATCAACATTGTCTATGCTTCGCCCAAGCGCCGTCTTTGAGGTCGCTATGCTAAGATTCATCTTGTCTGTGCCACTGTTCACATCATTAATGCTTACATCAACATTTTTCACCAGAAGCTTAATCTCATTCGCCAGTCTCTTCACCTCACCTGCAACAACAGCAAAACCTTTTCCCTGCTCGCCCGCTCTCGCCGCCTCTATGGAAGCGTTCATGGCGAGAATATTCGTCTCATTCGCAATGGTCACGATCTGACGCATACAATTTCGTATCTGTGTGATGGACTCCTGAAAATCCACAAAAGTATCCTGTATCTTATCAAAATGCTCCTGAACCTGCTCTGCGCTCTCCCTAAGCCCGTTCACCTGCGCCTGCGCCTTACTTACAGAACCTTCAATATCTTGCTTCACATCAGCAAACTGCCCTGATATCTGTCCGACCTCCTCAAACATATCATGAAAGGAATGGAGCTTCTCCTTAAGCACGGCATTTTCCTCCAGTACAGTATGAAACGCACTCTCAATCTCCTGAAGCTCCTTTAGCGAGCGCACTTCCTTCACCGCCAGATCCTCCCTGTAACTCTTTAAGCTGTCCGAGACATGAAACAGTGGATACAAATCCTTTTTCTTGGATAACAACATTGTAGGTTCCTCCTCATATTCCTAATCTTACTCAAATACCACACACGACATCGATTGATTGACAAATTGATTATTAAAATGCTCCCCATAACCGATAAATCCCGCGTGATCCCCCAGCGCCGCCATAGCGCTCAAATACTCCGCCATATCATTGTTCTGGCTAAACAACTTATAACGAAACAGACAATTTACCGAAAACACAGCGGAGACATGCTCAAATTCCCCCTGTATAGTATGTATGGTTTCCTGCACAGTCTGCTTATAATCTACCAGCTCCAGCATGGTCAGGACATCCGAATCATTCACCTGACGATAACAGGTAAGCGCATCCCCCTCCACTGCCTGTATCGAGATAATGCAGATGTCCTCCCCGCTCAGCTTCCCAAGAGGATTCTGAAAGGTCTGCGTGCAGATATCCTCTTCCTTCACATCCAGCATCTCCATATAGACCTTCTTCGCCGGCTTTCCATTTAACATCCCCAAAAGATAACGGCCTCTGTCCGTCTCAGAGGCAATCAGGCGGTACTGTCCCATCGGCTTGTATATATTCTCCTTATATACTTTCACCCTTCCAGTCTGATTTTTAATTAGGGCGTAGGCACAGGCGTCTTCATATATCTTGCCATTCACAGAAATCTTGCCTTCCCCGCCGGTCCCTCCAACTAAGGAGATCTGTCTTTTTTTCAGCATACTGTGCGCTGTCGTCAGCACACAGGCATCATTGCCTGAACAGAAATCAATGCAGACCGTATCCTTAGCATCTGCCTTAATTTTCTCCATATCCTGCTCCAAGCGCCCAATATATTTTACCGGCACCAAAGAAGCCTGCTCAAGTACATTCGTCACAGCGGCAACACCATAGTATGCGATAACTCCAACGCCTTCCTCCACAATCCTAGTATCATAGCTCATGCCCATACAACCTATACTTGGAGTATTTGGAAAAAGCTTTTTTAACTGTGCCACATGGGCTTCAAACTGGTTCTTGTTTGACATCAGAAGTATTACCTGCGGTTTTGACAGCCCTTTCACTGCCTCCTTCAGATCTCCCTTCTGGCTCATCCCAAAAATTTGCTTCATCCCATTCTTCCTTTCTTTTCCTTTTTAGTGTAAATACCTGCGCAGTTTTCTCTGCTTGTTGGTAGCTTCTGCTTGAGAAAGTCTATCAAATATCCAACTGTCTCCATGCATAATTTGGTCTTTTCCGTCTATTATATCGCATTTTACTTCCAATTCCAATCTATTTTTCTTCTAAATTCCATTCTTCTTTCACTTTTGTCCTCTTAAAAATCAGCAAATACTTCCATCTGCTTTTTCAGCTCTTCTACAATCTCTCGGTTTGTATCCATGCGATCTGTGATGTCTGTCATGTCCTCGACCAAGCTCTTCGTGCTGTCTGCCACTCCAGTAATCCCGGAAGCACCATCATCAATCGCTTTTGTAATGCTTCCGATGGAATCTGCTATCTCCGTCATAGAATTTCTAAGGCGGTCGGTTCTGCTGTTAAATGCATCGATCCGTTCCTTTACATATTCAGCGTCCTCTTTGTATTGTCTTCCAGAACGGACAAACTCCTGAAATTCCATCAAAATGGTTTCGCTCAGATAATCTGCCATGTCCTGAGAATGTTTTGACAAATTATATACGGCGTCCGTAACAATCTGATTAACCTCCTGAATACGACCTGCTGTTTCACTACAAGAGCCTGCTAGGGCTTTGATCTCCGTTGCTACGACAGCAAAGCCTTTTCCTGCCTCGCCGGCATGCATGGCTTCTATAGAAGCGTTAAGAGCAATCAGATTTGTCATGGATGAGATTGCCACGATATCCTTTGTCAGTTTGTCAACCTGATCGACACTCTTGCTGTTTTCAATTGCTTGTTCCAGCACCTCCAAAATATCGGCTGTCTTCTTTCGAATTATCTCTGTGTTGGTCTGCGCTGCTGCCTCCATTTCATTTGCCCGAATCTTCATCGCAGAGGAATACTCTGTGATGGCACTACATTCTTCTGCCATGCCATGCACATCCCCCTTGATGGCTGTAGCATTGTTGTTAATTATCACTGCATTATTGGCCACCTTCTGGATTGCCATGGACAGAGAGCCTGCAAGGTGGGAAAGACCACTGGCGCTTTTCTCTGACGTGCGGGTGTGCTTTAGCACCTCGCCCGTCACCTCGTCAAGTTTGCGTGAACTTTCTTGCAGAGTATCCACCGCACCCTGAATCGGCGCTATCACATATTTCTTAATGATTCGGATAGCGGCAAACACCAATACCAAGCAGGAAACTGTTGACGCAACAGAGAGGATCAAGGAGATTATGTAGACGAACAAGAGCTTCTGTCTTGCACTGGCTGTCCTTGCACTTACAGCCGCATACAGCTCATCAATATTGCTTGTAATGGCAGAACCGAAGCGGGCGACATCCCCATTCGCACAGGCATAGGCCTCCTGCGTTTTGCTGTCCGCACTTGCACATACAAGATAAACCAACGCATGCCGAAAGGAATTATAGTTATCCAAAAGCTGCGCGTAGATCGCTTCCTCCTCCGCGGCAATATAGTTTTCATATTCTTTTAAATAGGTTTCTAATAGGTTTTCTTCTTCTTTGATCTGCGCCACGACAACAATCATCGTGTTATAGTCCATCGCGACAATATGCGACAGAGCCAGCTTATGAATATTTGTGGTTGTGTGGCGGATATTCTGCAATGTTTCTAAACCAACCATATAATTGTCTACAATTTTCGAAGCATTGAAATTTACGTTATTGATACCAAAAACAGACAGGGCATTTGAGATCCATGCCACCACTCCCAACAGAATAATCGGAAGCATCAAACGTTGTTGTATTGTGAGTTTTTTCTTCATCTTACATTCACAAATCCTTTCGATCTATGTACTATCTTGCAGTGACACCTTCCACCATCTCATCTAGCTGCTCTTGCAGGCTTTGTCCAGAAGGATTTCCTGCTGCCATATTCTCCGCAAATTTTGAAACAGGGTCCCAAAACTTGCCTCCTACCCGCTGAAGCTGTGAAAACTCAGACTGCTCTAACAGAGCGGCGATCGCCGGAGATTTCTTGATCTCTGTAGAATCTGCGACCACAATATTGGATGGACCCTGCCCACGCATCTCAAAACGAAGCTGCTGATTCGCTTCATCCGTGATCCATTCTGCAAGCTTAGACGCCCATTCGGGATGTTCCGAATAAGCATTAACGCCGATCAATTTACATCCAGAAAAAGAAGCCATCTGCACTTGGCTGCCGTTGCAGTTATAGGTTGGCAGCTTGGCGGCGCCGGCATCTTCTCCCCACGCCTCTTTTACCGCGACAGAATTCCACACACCACTAACCCCCGCGATCACGGAGCCGTCCTTCACTCCATATAGAAATTCTTCATCTGTACGACTAGCAAAACCCGGACTTTTCGCAATCTGAAGCATCGCCTTCGCTACATCAATCCCGCGGATATTCCCATCTGTCTGATTCCATGTGCAAAAATTCGTGATCCCATCGTCGTTAAGCCCAATTTCAAGCCCTGTATTCCCGAAGAAAGCATACACATACCATGCCGAGGACCAATCCATGGTAAATAATTTATTATTTGCAGCCGCAGCTTCTAGTATACCATCCAATGTCTTAACCTGTTCTTCTGTGATGTATTTTTTATTATAATATAAAAAATATCCATTATCTGCTGTCAATGGATACGCATAAAGCTGATTGTTTACTGTGGCTGCCGCTACTGTGCTTGAAAGATTTCTATTCCTGATTATATCCTCATTCTCGATAGGGTCCAATGCTCCGGCAGCAGCTAAAGCATTTAACTGATCATCCGCAAAGGTGAATACGTCCGCCCCATCCTCCAATCCGCCAAGCAATACATCCTTACACTGTGATTCTCCCTGTATCTGAAAACTGATCTGAAACTCTGCCTGTCCCTGATAATTTGCCTGAAAACTCTGAATAATCTGGTTCATCAATTCGGTATCTTCCTCAGCTCCCCAGACCACCAGTTCAACTTTTTGAGGCTCTGTACTCTCCAAAGTCTCTTTTTCCGCCGCACTACACCCTACCAGCACTGTGGCACACAAAACCCCAAGAAGTAATCCACCTATTCTTTTTCTCATATAAATTCCACCCTTTATATTCCCGTTCTTTCTGGAGATATTATATCATTGAGACAGGCTATTTGCAATATATGAAGCAGTAGCTACTCCCGAAGAATACGGAGCAGTATTTACAATAACTTTTTCCACTACATCACTCACCCGATTATATACCTCAATAAAGTCAGGCTTGTTTTTTACACCTTTCATTTTCTCATAAGCTTCTTTGATCTCAGAAACCCGTTTCTTGTATGCTTCAAAATCTCCTAATTCTCTTCCCGTTTCTTTCCAAATATGACGCAACTCATCTGGATTTATTATCATAATAAATGAC
>CAMWWW010000011.1 GCA_947178015.1 uncultured Clostridia bacterium | reverse complement strand
TCACTAAGCGGGAGCGGGGTGACGGAGGACTATAGGCGATTCTCTGCGCGGACCTTTCTCGAAAATGATTATGTAAGTAACTCTTACAAAAACTTATTCTGTATAAAAAAGTTGTAAGCGGATGTTTGTATAATTGTAAAAAGATTCACTAGATAATTATATAGTCTTAAATACAGAGTGCAATCTGATTTCTTTCTGTACTTTTTTTCTGGGTTGTGATAAGATTATGTAAGGCTTTCAGTGAAAGGAATGTAGGATATATGAGAGTTGCTTTGATAGCGCTTCTTCTGTGCTTGTTTGGTTTTTTTCCGTCAAATGTCTGGTCTGTGCGGGCGGAGGAGCGAGTAATTGATATTGTTTATGATAATTCAGGTAGTATGGCATTTAATGATACAGAAGAGCTTGACCATGCAGATAATTATATTACAAGGTGGGTGGAGGCAGACTATGCCGTCCGCGCACTTTCTGCGCTGATGGAGGAAGAGGACAGGCTGTATTTGTTTCCGATGGACAAAAATCGTGAGGCGGCGCAACCTCAGGAGAATGTGCATTATTATGAGATCACTGGACCGGATGACAAGGACATCGACACAGCCTCGGAAAGCTTTGGCAATACTTACTATGCTGGGGTGGAGAACGCGCTTGCTCATCTTAGCAATTATGAGGGCGAGCGTTGGATTATTATATTGACAGACAGTGAGAATAAGGATATCTGGGAGAGGACTCTGAATCAGGTTCTGCGGGGAAGCACAGAGGTAGGGATTTTATATGTCCCGATTGCAGAGGCACCGGAGACGCTTAGTCTTGATTCCAGTGTGGCCGGGAAGGTGATACAGGTGGAGCCGGATACGAGCGGCAGATCTCGGCGCGGCAGTATTTTTACACAGATTTTGGAGGCGACGGATTCTATTTATAGAAGAAATTCCCTCACGCTTGGAGCGAATGGGGAGATACGCGTGGATGCTCCTGTGAAGGAGCTGATCGTTCTGATGCAGTCGGAGGGGGATACCGTATATTTTCAGAATCGGCAGGTTGGCTCTGAAAATCAGAACCTAAAGACTCAGGTGGCAATGTTAGAGCAGGAAATTGGAGCGCAGACGGGGCTTGTCACGAGAAGGCGACAGAGTTTTCAGAGTTATTCCAGCGAAAAGGAGCCATCTTACGGGGGAAATTTGGATTTTGCAAGGAATCTTCAGATTAAGGAGATTCAGGGAGAGATGGTGGCATTTGGCGGTAAAAGCACGATCCATGAGGGAAGTATCTATCAGAAGACACTGACCGTGAGAGCGAATGAATCGGTGAATGTATATTATCAGCTTGATCTTGGTGTGGAGTTTGAGGTTATGCAGGATGGAAAGCTGGTGGAGGGAAATGAGATCCTTGAGGGTGATTGTGAGGTGAGAGTTTTTCCAGTGAATCCTGATTCTGGCGAGCGGGTTTCGGTGGACGCACAGCTTTTGCGAGAGCTGGCTGTGAGTGTAAATGGGAGAAGCTGTCAATTTGGGGAGACGATGTTTCTAGATGTGGTTTATCCTGAGGATATAAGCTTGACTGCGCTGGTGGAGGGCGCCGCACTTGAAGAACCAATAAGGCTTACAAAGAGCTTTCAGGTGAGGGAGAGAATATATCCACTCGTGGTGCAGGTGCTGGGTGTGCCAGATTTTTTTGATTATGAAAAAATGAATTTGAACAGCATAAAGGGCAAAGAGGCGTCGGCAATCCGCATAAAGCTTTCTGAGAATATGGGAAATAAAAGGATAGCGCTTAGAGACAGCACAGCAGATAAGCTGGAAATTACCTGCGAGGTGGATTACAGAGGGCGGAAAAGATCGGAGGAATCTCGTATTTCTGTGGAGATTAGACAGGTGGAGGGGACAAAGGATGAGTTTGTGTTGTATCCGTATCTGGTTAATAAGGAGGATTTTGATACATATAGAGATGTCACCTGCAAAATTGTGGTCTGGCGGACAGATGGGGAGGAACAGAGCAGAGCAGAGCAGGAGATTGCCATAGAATTAAAGGCATTTGAGATGAAGCTTGAGGCGGAGCTTGCGGAGGGGAGACGGTATAGTAGGACAGAGGTAATTCAGGGAGGGGTTGCATATACTCTCACTTGTAATGGGGAGGAGCTTCCTGAGAGTGAGTTTGAAAGGCTGCGTTTTCACACGCTTGCAGGCGGATGCCGTTATGTGAATCTAAGTCGAACCGGCGGAGCGCTGCAATGGATAAAGAGGCTGGGGCTTGGTATTTATTGGCTGTATAATAGCAGGGAGACGATACCGATTCACAGTGAGATCACCTACATAAGAAGGGGAGTGCCTTGCACAGCGGTGTTAAAAGGAGAGATTTCGGTGATTTTGGCGCCTTTGGCACTGAGAATATGCTTGTATATTGTCACAGCGATGGTGGTTTTATTTTTGTTGTATCTGATCTTTAATCTGGTGACGGGGCGGTGCTTCTCTCCATTTTTCTTCTGTGTGCTGTACTTTAATAACGATCCAGAGCTTGGCATACGACTGAAACCGAGTGTTTTGCAGAGTTTTCGCCAGCTTGTGCTTCCGGCAAAGGGCATGACGTTTCAGTTGTCGGAGACACAGAGGGAGATGTACGGGGTTGAGTGCCCGGAGCTACAGCTTCAGAAAAGGAGAAAGGGCAGAAGGTATTATCTGATAAACTGGGCAGTATTTTCAAGAAGGGATGCTTTTCGTATTAATGGAAAATATATTTTCCGGGGAAATGCTGCTATGGCAAGGGCAGATCAATTTGAATTTATGGATTCTGCTGGGCTCTGGAATACGATTGTATTTAAGGGAAATCGAATGACAGGAGAGGATGAGAAACGATGACGGCACCAACATTAATTATCGGGCTGGGAGGCATAGGCTCTGAGATTGTCGGTATGGTGGAGAAGAAGGCGGCTGAGTCCGGGATGGCTTCATCGAATATAAAATATATTTTGGTCGATACGGATGAACATGCGCTTCAGGAGAGAAAACGAAATGGCTTTGCAGGGCTTACCATACGGATTTCTAACAATATCACAGTGGAGCAATGCCTTAAGATGAATTCCTTTGCAAAAGAGGAGTGGTACCCGGATAATACCATATTTATGAATAAAACGCTGACGGATGGGGCAGGACAGGTTCGCGCCATCTCCCGGCTTGCCCTAGAACATGCGATGGCGCAGGAGATGCTAAAGCCTCTGGAAAAAACGATTTTTGAGCTTCATTATATGCAGCAGAATTCGGAGGCGAGGACGCAGCGGATCGCTCTGGTCAGCTCTCTGGCAGGCGGGACGGGATCGGGGCTTCTGCTGCCCTTTGCCGTCTGGCTCGCAGGGTATTTGAAAAAGAATTTCCCGCAGAACGGCTACAATATGAATGGTTTTTTTATGATGCCAGATGTTGTGATGCATTATGGAAATGGCAATCAGGTGGAGGGAATGAGCCTGTATTCCAATGCATACGCGGCGGTGAAGGAGCTGGATTATTTTATTCAGTCTAATATTGGGACTGTGGAGAGAAAGGATGCGCTTCGGCTGACGGAGGATGAGCTGTTTCAGGGGACGCTTTATAATTTTACTTTTCTTTTTGGGCTATTTAATGATAACTGCGGCAGTGCGGAGGGGCTTCGCTCACTGAACGGGTATAAGGAGATGATCGCAGATTGTATTTATCTTCCCTATGTCAGTCCGATTAATGAGCGAAATACCGCATGGGAGGACAATAAGTTTAAGCATCTTACGATTATGCTGAGTATGGGACAGGAGAAGAAGTACCGGCATTTTGGCAGCATTGGCGTGGCGAGGCTTCAGTATCCTTACGAGCTGGTCAAGGAGTACTTAACTCTTTGCTGGGCAAAGGATACGATGGAGAATGATTGGTTTTATTATGATACGAGATATTATCGTTATGTGGAGGAGCACATTAGGCAGGAGAAACAGGGAATTGTGACAGAGCCGGTAAAGCCACTGCGGGAATTTTATATAGAGACGGTGAGGCTTGCGGATAAGCCGTTGTCCCAGAGAATTTTGGATAGTCTGGAGAGGCGTGAGAAAGGAAAGCTTGCGTGGGAGATGTATCTTGCTGAGCTTGAGACATATGTCACAGAACAGATGGATGTGGCGATTGAGCGGGATATGTCGGTGCTGTATAAAAGTCTTAGGGTTCTTCAGGGGACGCTTAAGGAGAAAAGCTTTAAGAATCTGGTTGCGGATAGTTTTAGCCGAGGGCATTTAAATAGCTGTCGGAATGTTTTTATGAAAAAATATGCGGAGCTTCTCAGGCAGTGTGAGCAGACGTTAAAGGAGAAGAGGCGCCTTGCCAGCGAAGCCGTTCGATTTCGTTCTCTAAAAAAAGAGGTGAAAGAGCCATACAGTATAGAATACTGGCTTCAGCATGGTCTGTCCGGCAGCGTGCTGCATCCCAACGCTGTAAGATATTTTCTTGCCAATGCTCAAAGCACATTGAGGCAGAAGATGACGGCGCTGGAGAATGAGATTAAGGTGGATAAGAATAAGCTGCTGACCATACAAGAAAGTGTACAATCGGGCAGTAAGCGCGACTTGATTGAGACGATAGAAGAGGTCAATGGTATCTCTGGAATTCCTGCAAGGCAGGTAAGAAATGAGGCGTTGTATTATTGCTATATGGAGGGACTGGAGCGCATTGAACGACTTAGCAAGGCATACGAGCAAATGTTTGACAGTTATAGAAAGGGTTTAAGCCAACTGGATGAGAAAATTCAGATTGTGCTTTCTGAGCTGACGCACTGTGAGGGCACGCGGGTTAAGATGGTCTGTAATGAGAAGGAGTATTTGGAAAGCGCGCATCTCCAAATGAAGGCGGATGTGCCAAGCTATTATGGAGCGCTTGACAGTGTATCTGCATATATGTTTGGAGCGGCAGAGAAGTGGGAGACGAAGGCGGCAGCGTGGGAGAGCTTAATGAAAGAATGGAAGGAACAGTTCCAGCAGGTATATGGAGAGTCGTATGATATTGATATTATATCAGCAGCGGAAAAGCAGGTACGTTTTGAATATGGCAGTGATGCTGCGGCGGGGCCTGAGATTGCGAGGATGCTCCACTATTGTGCGGACAAGCTTTCTGCCCCATTTTTAAATGTGTCCGGTGTGCCGGAAAAAGAGATTATCAAGGAGAGCTATTTCCATAAAAGCCTGCTTGAATTAAAGGGAATGAAGAGGGAGATTGTGGAGGCAGAGCTTTTGGGAAGAAATGGTGTGCCGGAGGCAGCGGCGATCGATAAGTACACAATCTGTTTTTATCAATCCTTATTTGGTGTACATGCCAATCACTTGGATGCCTTTAAGGAGGAAGGGAAGGATGGGACAGCCGGAGATTGTTATAGGGCATATGATGATATTACAAGACGGATGCATCTCAATCAGAATGTCAGCCAGATTCTGACGCCCCATCTGGACAGAAGCTGGCACAAGGCGGAGATTTTGCCGGAGATGAGCGGGACGCTGCAAAGAAGGCGTGAGCAGGAGGAGTGGATGGCATTGCTCTATGGCTGCTTGATGGGGCGCATTGTGAGGACGGAGAATAGAAAGTACCGTCTTGTTAAAGCTGTGTTTGAGCATGAGGATTTTGGAAATCTTGCAGAGGTAATGGAGATACTCAGAGATTTTAGAGAGGAGCGCGATGCCATCAATGGGGAGCGCAGAGAGGAATTTGAGGTCTTTTTTAAGGAATTGGGAGCGCAGGAGGGCGGAGAGCACAGTGCTTTTATAGAACGATATAACCATACAGAGTTGATAGGAAGCATTTTCCTTCCCTATATGAATACAGTCAGACAAAGGGAACGCCAGCGGAAGGAGATAAAGGCGTTTGTCCATGCGTGGGCGGAGCTGCTGACAGAGTATTTTTCTATCTTTGAGGCACGTTATGAGGCAAGGGTGACAGAATATATAAGAAGGCAGGAAAGAGCGGCAAAGGAGCTTATGGACGACTATAAGCCGGCAAGCTCTTCCGAGCAGCTAGTGCTGGAGGAGTTGCGGTTTGAATTACGTCAGAGGGAGCAGCAGATAGTATGATCACGTATATTGTCTATGAGGATTCGGAACAATATCCGCTTAGCAGCCTGCTGTATCTATTTCAGCATATGGAATCTTCTGGGGAGATCGTTTTGATAGAGAAGCCAAAGGAGCCTTCCATGCTTTGCCGTGTGCTTGCCTCCCTTCCGCTTAAGCGGATGATCGAAGAATGGCGCGTGCTGTTTTTGGACTGTCGGCAGGTTTATGCATGTGAGAATCCCTATGAGAACTATGAAGATAATTTTCAGTATATCGAAGCGTTTTTGGAGGCATGTGCACAATTTGGAAGAAAAAAGCAAGGGTTTCAAGTAATACGCACCTTGCCGGAGCTTATCTGCTGCATGGTGATGCGCTGCGGGCAGTATTTTCATACATCAGAAGAAGGGTTTCTGTATTCTGGCTTTGCTGACAGCCGCAGCAGCCGTTACCGATACCTTCTTTTTGACGTGGGAGAAGAAGAGCCTAAGCTTCCAGAACAGACGCTTTTTCAAGTTTTATGTAGCGCATTTATTCTAGCCTGCAATGAGTTTCCAAAGGCGGTGCTGGACGCTGGCTTTTTGTATCAACTAAAACCGTGTGTGGATGAGGATAGTCTATCAAAATACATCGGTGATATGGAGAGGACGAGAAGATATCTCGCCACATTGCTTTATCAGGAAAAGCAGCGCAGGGATTATGAGGAGAAGGTACATTATGTGCGCGATATCCCAGAGAGGGAAACTGTGCCGCAGGGCGTGGAGGGAACGATTCCTTTCCAGATGCAAAGATTTTCTTTTTTGATGGAGGATAATGAGGTTGCACTGACGGGCTTTCGGCTTGCGAATATTCGTGCCGTGCAGCGTCTGAAGGCGCTTTCTAAGAATCCGGGCAGCAGCTTTTTGGATCAACCAATACGGGAGGATTTTGAATATGAGGAGCTTTCAGGAAAGCGTCTGACAGAAGAGGGGCTGCGCGAGCTTGCGCGCAAGAAGCGTAATTGTGCCGAGGCGCTTTTTCGAGAAGAACAGATGGATATAGGGCTTAGGGAGCTGCTTACAAAAAGTGAGGCGCTGCTTATGGATGTAGAACAAAGTCTGCGCAGCAGAATGACGCGACAGAGCTTTTTATTGCTTCTAAAAAAGGGCATCGCTGGTCTAGGCATAATCGGAGTATCCTTTGGCATGTTGATCGGTTCGGATGTTTTGGCTAAGAATACCGCAAGGGCGGCATGGCTTGCTGCTGTTTTCTATATGTTTATCGTGGCAGCGGGTAGTATGGGATATCTTGCAGGTGAAAGAAAACGAGCATTAAAGAGACTGAATCGTTCTCTTAAACAGGTAGATAGCAAGTTAAAAAAAGCGGAGCATACATATTTGAAACAAATGGAAAGGGCTTTAGTACATAAACGTTACAGCCATCTTGAGCTGCGTCAGCAGGAGTTAGGGCGGGCAGACAAGGAACGGCAGCAGCTTTTGACAGAATATGAGGAGCTGCTTTTAAAAAGTGAGGGAAAAATCCAACAGCTTTTATGGATCTTTGGAAAACAACCAGAGATCTGTGAGGAAGAAGAGATTGAGACGGCAGTTGATTTTTCACAGCCGCCAAAACCAATGATAGATGCCTATATGGCATATTATAGAGAAACATATGAGTTGGTGATGGCGGGAGTGGGCGTTAAGTTGCAGGTTCCTTTTTTCTTTCTCCGTGATTTTGAGATTAAGAAGCTGTATTTACCATATTCTGGGAGTGAAAACTGCGCAGAGGGGATAGAGTATGAACATAAATAAGAGCTGGATATGGGATATTGCCATAGTAATGGTATGTTATGCTGTTCTGGCTTATCTTTGCCAAGCGGTATTGCCTAAGAAATACCGATATTTGCAGGAGAGGCTTGCTTCTCTTGTAATGTGGGCATCGGTTGGGATTGCCATAATTTGGATGTTAGCGAAAAGGAATACCATAGGCATAATAATGGAGAGTCTGGGTCTATCAAGGATAGAGATTCCTTTTTTGCAGGTTATGATAAGACAGGTGGGCGGAATGTTTATGCGTTTGTCTGTCAATATGGCACTTGGGCTATTTATAGTAGTATATATTATTTTTAAAAGGGTCTGGCTGCTTTGGAGAAAACGTGTATTTGAGAAAAATGCTTTGCAGGGCAATGGAGTGTGCGGCGCATATGTATATCATAGGATGGCGGGCAAGTATGTGCTAAGACCAGAGTATGTGCAACAGAGAAAATTTTATCAGATACTTTTTCTTGCTGCGGGATTGTTGTTTGGTTTGACAAAATGTGTGTTGGATCATACGGGGAGCGGTATGGAACTCTTTGTAATGGCAGCGGCTCTCAGTTTTTATCTGTGGGAAAGGCTTGCCTATTTCAGTGGCTGTACGCTGGAGGAGGATGTGGGGCGGCACAAAAAGGAGAAAAAAGAGAGCTTGGCGTTACAAGAGCTTATCCCGCTGTTAAAGGAAAAGGGAAAACCATATGTAATCCATGTGTATATGCAGGAAAAGGCAGATACCAGCATGGAGACTTCTTCTTCAGAGCTTGAAGAGAGGCTGATGGAAATTCAGTTAAGTAAGAATTACAAAAAGCGCTGTATGGGATATGCATGGCATCAGACGATAAAGGGAAGATCCGAGATACGCAGAGAGTTTATGGAAGCAGCGCTTTTGCTTGCGGAGCGTCAAAGCTTGTATATCGCACATAGTTTTTACAAGGAGATAGGGGCTTATCTCTTCCCTTTTTTTGAGCTGGAGCTTCTGGATAATAAGAAGCTTCTGGTTCTTTATTCTGGGCAGGAAGATGAGGAGTTATCTAATTGGCTGGAAGCAGGGCTTTCTGGAAAAGTAGGAAAGCTTGCACTATGGATGGCAGGCCATGGGCAGGAGATTGGAAATGCAGATATCGGCATAGTACCGCTTCGGTATTTGACAGAAGCAGTGGAGGCCACGGACAGTCATGGATTTTTCTTACAGATCTCAGCGGTGCTTTTTGTAAATCCCTCTCGTTTGATTGCGAGTCACCCGATTGCAGTACTTAAGCTTCTGGCAAGGCTTCATCCCGACAGAAGGGAGCAGACATATATTGTGTGCGACAGGAATGGCATTGGAATGGCAGATTGGTTGTCTCATGCCTGCAAGACAGAATTTTCTATTATAAACGCTGTAAATAATGGAAAGGAACATCTTTCTGCTATCATTGATATGGACACTGCAATATTGTCAGGAAATGAAAAACAGGAGCTGCCGGAGTGGGAGACTGCAAAGCTGCTATTTCAAAAGACAAAAGAGAGTATCCAGTGGCGCTGTGATCGGCTTATTCCTGCGCAGGATATGCTTGCTTTACAAGGGCGCTATGATGGAAACAGGCAGGACAGTGAGCGAGAGAGTTTCTTTGACGAAAAGGAAACAAGAAAGGTTTTTGCCGAAATTGCGGAGGATAACTGCTATCATGTGGCAGAAGTGATACGGCAAGGATATATGACAGGTGTGACGGCTGTCTGCGCGCCGCATTATATGTTAAGAGGATATATACTATTCTGCATGGAGACAGGCAGAACTGTGAATGTCAGTCAAATTTTGCCGGATTTTATTAATTCAGAGCGGAATATGGCTATCGCGGTGTGCGGAAGGCTTTTGAGCGGAGGAGTGGAGTGGCTGGAATTAAAGGAGCTTGCAGAGTATTATGGTGCGGATGTGCAGAAGGGGCTGACATGGCTTCTTGGCAGCTTAAATCGGACATTAGCGGAGGCTTTGGGGCTTGACTGCGTATGGCTGACAGAGGATATGATGAGCCAGAAGGAGAATGGGGAAAGAAGGGCTGTGATATCCACTGAGGAGGGCAGGCAGCAGCTTCGCCGATGGTATCGGGAAAATATTGATTTTGCAGTATATAAGAGAGAAGGATCGGAGGAGGTATTGCCGGAACTCACGGTTGGATGTCATGTCTTTCAGCAGTATCTGCCGGGGCAGTTTTTGACGATAGAAGGAAGATATTATCGAGTGGAAGATATTTTTTTACAGCAGGGAAGAAGGGCGATTCGGTTAAAGCGAAGCGCGGATTCCTGCGATATTAGGCAATATTACAGGCAGCTTAGAAAAACGATTTTCGAGGAAGATAGGAAACAACAGGCAGAGTGTTTGTTTCAGCATGGGGAGGTTATGGTGGAGCTTTGTTGTGGAGATCTTCGGGTACAGACAGAGGGTTATCTGTGCAGCCGCCGGTTTTTCGATGTTCGGAGAGCCAATTATAGAAGGGTTACGACTGTGCCCGACAGAATATACAGAAAGAAAAAACTGATAAAGATTTCTGCTCAAAATCAGAACTGCATGTGGATCGGAATTCTGCTTAAGGAGATTCTTTATACATTATTTCCACATAGTTGGCAGCTTCTTAGCGTGGCTGTCGGGGAGAGATGGTGGAAGGAGGAGCTTAGGGGACATGTGGATGTTCTGGTCAGCTCCGGGACAAAAGAGGACAGGGATATAATCTATGTGATAGAGGACAGTCCCATGGATCTAGGGCTTGTGGAGGCGATTGGAAATCATTTTGAGAGGATTCGCTCGATGATTAATGCGTATGTTGCATGGGGAAATATGGAGGGAAAGGAAGAGGTCAGGGAATACTTTGGCGATGAGCTTCTGGATAAGCTAAGGCTGACAGGAATTTGTTAAAGGAGGATGGAGATGTATATTATAGCAGGGCTGGGAAATCCTACGCTTCAATATGCTGGGACAAGGCATAATGTTGGTTTTGATGCAATTCATGAGCTGGCAGACAGCTATCATATCAGCATGAATATAAAAAAGCACAAGGCGATATGCGGCAAGGGAATCATAGAAGGAGAGAGTGTACTTTTGATGCAGCCGCAGACTTATATGAATAACAGTGGAGAAAGTATACGAGCGGCGGTGGAGTTTTATAAAATTGATCCAAAAGAAAAGCTCTTAGTGATTTATGACGATATCAGTCTTGCCGTGGGACAGCTTCGCCTGCGGGCAAAGGGCAGCGCAGGGGGCCATAATGGTGTGAAAAGCATAATCGCGGAGCTAATGACAGAGGAGTTTATGAGGATAAAGATAGGGGTTGGGGATAAGCCGGCCGGCTGGGATCTGGTGGATTATGTGCTGGGGCATTTTGACAAAGAGGACAGAGTGTTTGTGGATGAAGGGATCGCAAGAGCGGCAAAAGCGGCAGCATGTGTGATTACACACGGCATACAAACAGCGATGAACGAATATAACAGTAGTAAATAATAGAAGATCCATTATAAAATAAATGAGAAGAGGGGACAGAGTTGAATAGTATAACTGCTCCATTGATGGAGCTTAAGGAGTTTCAGGAGATTAGAGAGAGGCTTAGGCAAAAAAGGGATAACAGCAGGAAGGGGGCACTGTTTGTTTGTGGCTGCATAGATTCTCAGAAGGCGCATTTTATAAAGGGAATCGGGGAGGAATTTTCCTGCCGCCTCATTATCACACATCAGGAGTCAAGGGCAAAGGAGCTTTATGAGGACTATCAATGCTTTGACAAAAATGTGGTGTACTATCCGGCGAAGGATTTTATTTTCTACAGTGCGGACATCCATGGCAACTTAATTGTGAAGGAGAGAATGAGGGCCTTAAAAAAGCTGTTTTCCGGCGAGGAGATCACCATGATCACGACAATCGACGGCTGTATGGATAAGTTGCTTCTTCCTTCTGTGTTTAAGGAGCATATTCTGACGATTCATAACACAGATAGCATTGATGCAGATTATCTGGTACGCTGCCTGACGGAGCTTGGATATGGGCGGATGAGTCAGGTTGAGGGACCGGGAGAGTTTGCTGTGCGTGGAGGTATTATCGATATCTATCCTCTGACGGAAGACACACCCGTGCGCATTGAGCTGTGGGATGACGAGGTGGATTCCATTCGAAGCTTTGATCTGGAAAGTCAGCGCTCGATAGAGCAGTTGGAGCAGATTGTGATCTATCCTGCCGCGGAAGTTATATTATCAGAAGAAAGGCTTCTTAAGGGGTTAAAGAAGATTGAAGAGGAAAAGAAAAAATGTGTACAAGCGCTTAAAAAACAGATGAAGACGGAGGAAGCGCACCGCCTTAGCGTGGCTGTCGAGGAGTTTTCGGAGCAGGTGCAGACTTTAAAATCCTCTGTGGCGCTTGACAGTTATCTGGGATATTTTTATGAAGAGACGGTCTGTCTGCTTGATTATCTTTCTCTTAAGGACTGTGTGGTATTTTTGGATGAACCAGCGAGGTCAGCGGAGAAGGCAGAGACGCTTGAGATGGAATTTCGGGACAGTATGTCGCATCGTCTGGAGAAGGGATATATCCTTCCGGGACAGGCAGATGTCTTGTGGAGCACAAAGCAGATCTTTGCAAGGCTAAAGAAAACGATCTTACTGTTGATGGCAGCGCTGGAACAGAAACAGCGTTATATAGATGTAGAGTATACCTGTTATCTAAATACACAGAATATGAATCCTTATAATAACAGCTTTGAGCTGCTGACCAAGGATCTGGCGCGCTGGAAGAAGAACGGTTATCGGGTGGTACTCCTGACGAATTCCCGCACCAGAGGGGCGAGGCTTGCGGATGATCTGCGGGGTTTTGAATTAAATGCCTATTATACAGAGGTGCTTTCTGGAGAGGTGAAGCCCGGTGAAATTCTTGTCACTTATGGCAATGTACATCGAGGCTTTGAATATCCGCTGATTAAGTTTGTCGTTATTACAGAGACGGATATTTTTGGAGTGGACAAAAAGAAGAGAAGGAAAAAGCCTGCCTATGAAGGGCAGAAGATCCAGAGCTTTACGGATCTTAATATTGGAGACTACGTGGTACATGAAAATCATGGACTGGGCATCTATCGCGGAATCGAGAAGATTAAGGTAGATCGCATTATGAAGGATTACATTAAGATTGAATACGGCGATGGAGGAAATCTCTATGTGCTTGCCACTCAGCTTGATTTAATACAGAAATATGCTGGTTCCGACGCCAAGCAGGTGAAACTAAATAAGCTTGGCGGCGGCGAGTGGAAGAAAACCAGAACCCGCGTGCGAAACGCGGTGAAGGATGTCGCCAAGGAGCTTGTGGAGCTGTATGCTGCGCGTCAAGAAAAACAGGGCTATCAATATGGAGAGGACACGGTATGGCAAAAGGAATTTGAGGAAATGTTTCCTTATGAGGAGACGGAGGATCAACTTGTTGCCATTGAAGAGGCGAAAAAGGATATGGAGAGCTTGCGCATTATGGATCGGCTGCTCTGCGGGGATGTGGGCTATGGAAAGACGGAAGTTGCCATCCGCGTGGCTTTTAAGGCAGTTCAGGAGAGCAAGCAGGTCGTGTATCTGGTGCCCACGACAATTTTGGCGCAACAGCACTATAATACTTTTTGCCAAAGGATGAAGGACTTTCCAATCCGCATTGATCTAATGTCACGGTTTCGGACGCCTAAGCAGCAAAAGGACACGATCGAGAACCTGAAAAAAGGTTTGGTGGATATTGTGATCGGCACGCACCGGCTGCTTTCAAAAGATATGAAATTTAAAGATCTGGGGCTTTTGATTGTGGATGAGGAACAGCGCTTTGGCGTCACCCACAAGGAGAAAATTAAACAGCTAAAACAAAATGTGGATGTGCTGACGCTGACGGCGACGCCGATCCCAAGAACACTTCATATGAGCCTGATAGGGATACGAGATATGAGTGTTTTGGAGGAGCCGCCAGTAGACCGACTGCCGATTCAGACCTATGTCTGCGAGCACAATGACGAAATGATCCGCGAGGCGATAGCGAGAGAGCTTGCAAGGGGTGGGCAGGTATACTATGTCTATAACCGCATCAATAATATCGATGAAATAGCCGATTATGTGGCAAAGCTCGCCCCAGAGGCATCTGTTTCATACGCACATGGCAGGATGCCGGAGCGTCAGCTTGAGAAAATAATGTATGCCTTTATTAACGGTGAGATCGATGTGCTTGTGTCGACGACCATTATTGAGACAGGGCTTGATATTTCTAATGTCAATACGATGATTATCCATGATGCAGATCAACTGGGACTTGCCCAGCTCTATCAGCTTAGAGGGAGGGTAGGGCGTTCCAATCGCACGGCCTACGCCTTTTTGATGTACCGGCGGAATAAGATATTGAAGGAAGTGGCAGAAAAGCGTCTGGCGGCAATCCGTGAATTTACCGATCTGGGTTCCGGCTTTAAAATAGCCATGCGGGATCTGGAGATACGAGGTGCCGGAAATATATTGGGCGCAGAGCAGCATGGACATATGGAGGCAGTTGGATATGATCTGTACTGCAAAATGCTAAATGAAGCAGTGAGAGCGCTTCAAGGCAAGGAGCTGCCAAAGGAATTTGACACAGCCATCGATATGGACATCAACGCCTATATTCCATCTTCCTATATTAAAAATGAAGCATTAAAGCTTGATATCTACAAGCGGATAGCGGCGGTGGACACATTGGAGGAATATGCAGATATGCAAGATGAGCTGATAGATCGGTTTGGCATTATGCCAAAATCGGTGGAAAATCTATTGTCCATCGCCTATTTGAAATCGATTGCGCATCTGCTGGAGATTCGGGATATCAAGGCGAACAGAAATGAAATTAAACTATTGATGTATGAAAAGGCAGATGTGGACGGCACAAAAATACCACAGCTATTGAAGCTATATAAAAATAAGCTTACATTTAAGCCCGACGCTACGCCGCAATTTATCTATACCTATCAGAAGGATGATGCGAGAGATGAGGAAAGTCAAATAGGGACATTGAGGACACTTTTGGAAAATATGGAAAAGCTAATATTAATACAGAAAACAAAAGAGAACCAAGAAGGTTCTGTTTCACAAGGCTGATGGATATACGAAGGGCACAGCGGAAATGAGGATGAAGATGAAGACAGAGGGAAAGAGATGTTTTGACAAGGTAGGCATCTATATGGACAATCTGGCAGCGGAGGAGAAAGTGGCCGGATGCTCTATAAAAATTATACTGGAAGATAAGGAAGTGTATGAACATTACAGCGGGTATGCAGACAAAGAGAAGGGGACATCAGTGGAGGAAAATACTCTGTTTCGTATTTATTCCATGACAAAACCAGTGACGGTGACAGCAGCCCTACAATTATATGAGCAGGGGAAATTTTTATTACATGATCCCGTTTCTGACTATCTGCCGGAGTTTAAAGAGATGATGGTATGTGAGAAGGATAAACAGGGAGAATATCACTTCCGGCGAGCCAATAGAGAAATTACCATAAACGATCTGTTCTGCATGACTTCTGGTTTAACCTATGATGGGACCTCCTGTCCATCAGAGGAAAAAGTGGGAGAACTATTAAGAAATCTATATCAGGGATTTGAAGAAAAAAGCTGTCCAACGCGAAGATTTGTAAAGCAGATCGCAAAGCTTCCTCTGGCCTTTGAGCCGGGAGCACAGTGGAGGTATGGGTTGTCCCATGATGTTCTGGGCGGTCTGGTGGAGGTGATATCAGGGGAATATTTTGGAGATTACGTAAAAAATCATATCTTAGAGCCTTTACAAATGGAGGACACAGCATTTCATATGGAGGAAGAGAGGCTAACACGCCTTGCTTCCATCTATACACATCAAAATGGACAGATACAGCCTAGAACCGATATTTTTCAGAAAAACTACAGCATGAAGAGCCAGTGTGAAAGCGGAGGAGCAGGGCTTGTCTCCTCTCTGTCCGATTATATAAAA
The DNA here is from genome assembly GCA_947178015.1 of uncultured Clostridia bacterium. Lineage (GTDB taxonomy): Bacteria > Bacillota > Clostridia > Lachnospirales > Lachnospiraceae > RGIG8607. Next base: position 589 of record CAMWWW010000011.1, on the reverse strand, counting down.
TTTGCCCATACACTGACACGCGGCGGCACTTCCCAAGAAGGCGAGCGCATCCTTGGCAGACAGACAATAGAATTGATGAGGAAAGACCATCTGGGCGCAAGGAGAAGCTATATGAACTGGAAGGTTTTAGAAGGCTACAGCTATGGATTGGGTGTGCGGACACTTGTGGATCTCGCTGCGGGCGGTTCCAATGGATCAGCAGGGGAATTTGGCTGGAGCGGAATGGCAGGGACCTATGTAGCGATGGACCCGGATAAGCAGCTAACAATCGTATATATGCAGCAGATGGTTCCAAGCATGGAGGAGGAGATACATCCAAGACTGCGGAATATAGTATACGGATGTTTGTGAGAATAGAAGAGATTATTATTTGACTCCTGAGAGATATTAGCCGTTCCCTATCCGGCTGGCTGCCGGACAGGCGGCTATAAATGAAAAGTGATGCACTATGAAACCGTAAGAATGGCTGATTAAAGTATCTATCATAATGAAACACCACTTTACAACTTTTTCATTCATCTATTTGTTTCAAAAATAACTGTTTCAAGGCTTTCATACGGATTCTTGATTTTATGTGAGTTTCGATGAT
>CAMWWW010000010.1 GCA_947178015.1 uncultured Clostridia bacterium | reverse complement strand
GTTCTGATACAGATTATGTGTCTCCTCATGAATTTCTGGATGTTCTATCTCATAAATGGTCCGATTGATATAGAGAAGCAACTCACGAACACAAAGTGAGATTTGAATATCCTTTCCAAAACGGTTGGAATGGATTTCTTCCAATAATTGAAAAATTCTGGATTGCAGCTCATGAAAAAGAATTCTGTCAAAAGAATAGATGTAATTTCTTTTTTCTTGTACTTGCTGTATTACATAGGTGTAATCTTTCGACTCCATCTGAAGCTGATGGAAAAAATCTTTACTGATCCAAAATACGAAACGGCGGTATGGAATACTGGTATTATGTATAACGGCCTGATGGGCAATCCTTGGCGGAATTAGGATCATATTACCTGTCTTTAAAGGATATTCTGTGCCATCAATCTGAATCGACACATTACCTTCCAGAAAAAAATAAATTTCATAATAATTATGCGTATGACATCTCACCTTATAATTTAATCTATCATCATATCGATCGTTGTAATAATAAAGCTCAAAATCTTTTGATAACATGTACTGGCGTGAATGAAACGTTGTTTGAAGATTTTTTTTCATAAATGGGTTTCCTTTTGGCTTATTTGAATGGATTCGTTCGGATAGCTGTTACTTTAACATAAAACCGCAAGTTTTACAATATTAATAACAATTATGCCCATTTTTTTCTTTGGATAGAAAATTTATAATAAAATCACAAACAAGATGGTAGAGGATGGATGCATAAAGTCTGCTAGAGTAGGGCTTTTGCAGGAAAGGTACAGGTAAAATGCTATGGAAATGACATTGCGGTGGTATGGTGCCCAATATGACACGGTGACATTGAGGCAAATTCGGCAGATTCCGGGTGTGACGGGTGTTATCTCGACACTTTATGATACGGCTCCGGGAGAAGTATGGAGCAGGGAACGTATCCGGGGATTGAAACGTGAGGTAGAGGCAGCAGGGCTGCATCTTTCTGGAATTGAAAGTGTAAATGTTCATGATGCCATTAAGACAGGTTCTCCTGCTCGTGAGAGATATATAGATAATTATATTCAGACATTGAAAAATCTCGGCGAGGAGGATATTCATCTGGTATGTTATAACTTTATGCCGGTGTTTGATTGGACGCGCACAGAGCTTGCCCGCGTAAGATCAGATGGCTCTACGGTGCTCGCTTATACGCAGGAGGCGGTCGATGCCATCGATCCAGAAAAAATGTTTGAATCCATTGCCGGAGATATGAATGGTTCTGTTATGCCGGGATGGGAGCCAGAGCGTATGGCTCATGTAAAAGAGCTGTTCGAGATGTATAAGGATATTGATGAGGAGAAGCTGTTTGATAATCTGAAATATTTTCTTGAGAGGATTATGCCTGTCTGTGATACTTATCATATTAATATGGCGATTCATCCAGATGATCCGGCGTGGAGTGTATTTGGACTTCCACGCATAATCATTAATAAAGAGAATATTCTGCGCATGATGCATATGGTTGATAATCCTCATAATGGTGTTACGTTTTGTTCTGGCTCTTATGGGACGAATTTAAAGAATGATCTTCCTGATATGATTCGCTCTTTAAAAGGAAGAATTCACTTTGCACATGTGCGCAATTTAAAATTTATCACACCTGATAATTTTGAGGAGTCTGCGCATCTTTCCAGTGATGGAACATTTGATATGTACGAGATTATGAAGGCGTTGTATGACATTGGCTTTGATGGGCCGATTCGTCCAGATCATGGGCGTATGATCTGGGATGAGGTTGCTATGCCGGGCTATGGTCTGTATGACAGAGCGCTTGGCGCCACTTATCTCAATGGTCTTTGGGAGGCGATCTGCAAATCTAGTAAGCAGGGAGGTGCGCGCAGTTGAAATTAAATCAAGAAGGTTTAAAGGATAGAGCATTATGGGAATCCGCAGGTTATCGTCTTCCTGAATTTGACAGGGAGGCAGTGGTTATTGCCACAAAGGAAGAGCCTAGTTGGCTTCATTTTGGAGCAGGAAATATTTTTCGTGCCTTTCAGGCGAATATTGTGCAAAAGCTGTTGAATTCTCATATAGTGGATCGTGGGCTGATTGTGGCGGAAGGTTTTGACTATGAGATTATTGAAAAAATGAATCGCCCTCATGATGAGTATTCTATTCTTGTAACGCTGAAAGCGGATGGAACTACAGAAAAAACAGTAATTGGAAGTATTGTTGAGTCTTGTATTTTGGATTCAGAAAATAGAAAAGAATATCAGCGCTTGTTGGATATTTTTTGTAAACCTTCTCTGCAAATGGTTTCTTTTACCATAACAGAAAAAGGGTATGGTCTTGTCGATGGAACAGGAGAATTTCTGCCGGCAGTAAAGGCCGATTTTCAGGCAGGACCAAAACAACCTTCCAGTTATATGGGAAAGGTGGCATCTCTTTTATATGCCCGTTTTAAAGACGGAGAAAAACCGATTGCCATGGTCAGTATGGATAATTGCTCTCACAATGGGGATAAGTTATCTGCGTCCATTGGTACGTTTGCAGAACAATGGGTGAAGAATCAAAAGGTGGAGGCAGGGTTTCTCGCTTATATAAGAAATAAAGAAAAGGTCTCCTTTCCTTGGACCATGATAGATAAGATAACGCCGCGTCCAGATATTTCTATTGAAGAACTTTTAAAAAGGGATCAGCTTGAGGGAGCAGAGGCCCTTGTTACCTCAAAACACACCTATGTCGCACCGTTTGTCAATGCGGAGGAATGTGAATATCTTGTGGTTGAGGATGCTTTTCCAAATGGACGTCCGCCGTTGGAGCAGGCAGGCGTGATGTTTACGGATAGGGAGACCGTTGATAAGGTAGAGAAGATGAAGGTCTGCACTTGTTTAAATCCGCTTCACACAACGCTTGCTCTATTTGGATGCTTGTTAGGATATAAGAAAATTTCGGAGGAGATGAAGAATAGTACACTGAGAAAGCTGGTTGAAAGAATAGGTTATACAGAAGGACTTCCTGTGGTGGTTCATCCGGGTGTGCTGGAACCAAGGGAATTTATTGATACTGTATTGCAAGCTCGTATTCCGAACCCATTTATGCCGGATACCCCTCAGAGAATTGCGACGGATACTTCGCAGAAGCTTGCCATACGCTTTGGAGAGACGATCCGGGCATATCAGGCTTCCAAGCAGTTGAATATTGCCGATCTTAAGATGATCCCGCTTGTGTTTGCGGGATGGCTCCGTTATCTTATGGCAGTGGACGACGATGGAAATGCGTTTTCGTTAAGTCCCGATCCTATGCTTGACAGCGTTTGTCCATATGTAGCGGATTTTAAGCTTGCTATGCAGGATGAGGTTGATGTTTTGAGCAGGATTAAGCCGTTGCTGGAAAACAAAACAATTTTTGGAGTGGATCTGTGTCAGGTGGGGATGGCAGATATGGTATGCGGATATTTTAGAGAGATGATTGCCGGACCGGGTGCCGTGCAGAAAACATTGGATAAATATGTGAAATAAATAGGGGCTTTAATTTAAACCATAACACAGCTAGATGGATGATTAGGGATTGAGTCGCTCAATCCCTAGAATTTTAGAAATCTTCTATAGAAGGAATATCCTCCTCAAACGTTTCCTGTCCAAGTTCATTAATAATGGTCTTTCCGGCTCTTCCATATTGATAAAGTTGATCAAGAAATTCTATCGCAGCTCGAATTTTCGTTCTAAGAAGGTAGCCTCCTGACTGTGTCACTTCCATTAAGGATGCAGAGGAGACATTGGGCGTCCATCCATATGCCTTGCCATGAAAATCCTGAATTTTGCACAACACTTCGCCAATTTCTTCTTTGGTCAACGGCAGAAGCTGAGGTGCTCGAATCAAGAGATCCAGAACGGCTCTTATGGATTCCTGTTCATCAGGATAAATTTCTTCCAGATTTGCATATTCATGTTTTCCTTCAATAACATCTTCCACATAGGAAGCGCTAAGTGCAAAGATGCTAAAGACGGATTCTAAGCTTTGGTCAGGGAATAAAAAATTTGCCATATTGCGGTAGGCGTTGAGACGGGCTTTTTTTCCAAGACGTCCCATAAGCTCTGTCTCATCCACTAAGATCAGCCAGCCGCTGTATCCCATCTGAGTAAATAGATGACTCATAAAGGAAAAGTAATCCCCACAATGCTTTGTTTTTGAAAAATTTGTATTATATTTTACTGGTTGATTGAAAATTCTTCGGTATATCTTTTTGAGAGGAGCATTTGCAATAAAGTCGCCCTCTAAGTCTGCGCGAAGGACAAATTTTTCATCAGCGTCCTCCGTGTTCCAATAGGAGCGAAGGAGATAATAGAGCTTATCGGTCTCCAAATGCTTAGCGGCAAACAGCAGCATCTCATTTGCAATGGGACTGTTTGCGGATATTTTTTCCAGCTCGTGCCAAAAGCCCGGCTGCTGACGTCTGGGAAGGTAGGTGTTTCCAATTATTTTTTGATAGACTAGATAAAGCTTATCCATCGGTGTCTCTTTGCTTAGCGACAGGAATGAGACAACCATATTATTGGAGTGAGCGAGATGAAACATGGCGTTAAGGAGATGTGTTTTTCCTTCACCATATTTTCCGCTGATAATGGTCCCGCCAGATTTTCCGTGTTCGCATGTCTGTTCCAAACGATCGGATAGTTCTTTCATAACCTTTGGCCGCGCTTCAGAGAAATATTGTCCTATCACGCGGGACGGGATTCCTGAGCGCAATGTCTCAATGATGTGTCTGGCTTCCATATTGTACATCTACTTCACCTCCTGCATAACATTCTGGATAAGCTTTGGGATTCCAAAAGCTCCTGTGCGCGACAATGTAATAATTTCTTTTGCAGCTTCTAATTGAAGCGGCGAGGAGAAGCGAGAATTTCGTTCTTTACAGAGACTTTCAGATATAGAAACGATGACATCTGGTGTATATTCTTGCGCGGCCATTCGATCAAGATCAACCATATCAGCAAAGCGGTTGAATTGCTCGCCCACAATCTCGTTCTGTATCCGCATCCATAAGGCTTGATAGGATTTCAGTCCTGAATTCTCATTATCCAGCAATTCTCTGTCAAAAGCACAGGTAAACATAATGTTTCTCATGCTGTCAATATCATCGATAAGTTGTCGAAGACTCTCATAGGTGTCCTCTCTTTTGGTTTTTGTATAGTGCAAAGGTTCCAAGCTTGATCGGCTGATCAGTATCTCCATGTTGTCGATAGCAATAAATAAACCGGAATATCCTCCCATGCGGATAATTTCTGACAGAGAGCGAAGCATATGTCTGGCATTGTATTTTGTGATGCGGCAAGGGTAAAAATCCATAGCCCGAAGCTGTGACAGCTTAATCGTGCGATCTCCTTCCAACCATGCCAAAAGCAGTTCTCTATTTTGTTCTTCTAAGATGGGATATCCCAAAATACAACCAGTGAGCATACTGCATGCCAGCGCGAAATTATTATCAAGCAGAGGATTATCTAAGAAAAACTGCTTGAGCTGAGTGCGAATTTCTCTTCTGGTTAAAGCGTCACCCATACCATTCTGGGAAAGATAATCAATAAATTTCATTCCCTGAGGAATGTCATCACAGGAAAAGCCCATCTCTTGTATAATATGGCGGCTGACGGCTTCCAGACAGGAAAGGATATCACATTGACGAAAAACTTCTATGTATATTTCCTTAAAATCATGCATCCAGATGTTTTTGGCGGAGAATTGAACGGTTTTGTAATTTTCTGTGTCCGCTATTTTGGTTATCAGCCGCAGAAAATGTGTTTTGCCGCTTCCCTGCCTTCCCGTCACAAATTTAATCTTACTGCCTCCATCTCGAATGTATTCCTGAAGGTATTTTTCCCTCCAAAAATCAGTAAGAAACGCAATTCCGCAGGTAAGCCGTTCCACAGAAAAATCATCAAAGTCCTCTTGCTCCTCAAGATCTTGGTTCCATTCTGGTATCATTGTCTCACTCCTTATTCATAAAAGCGTATCGTAGCTAGAAATCTTTCTTTTCCGTCCTTGTCCAGAATACGAATGGCTTTACGCTGGTCTCTGCTTGGACCAAATTGAAATTTTCTGCCATTTTTTGTGCTTTCTATCCCTGAGGTGTATAATCTGGCAAGATCGAATGCAAAAGTTTGCTGATCATAGTCTTTTCTAAATCGGCTCATCGGTGCAAGGAGTTTGTATAAACTGGTTAAATAAATATCGGATTCGTTTGGTTTGTTTAACTTTAAAATAGCAAGATCGTATGCACTCGCTAACTCGGCTGCAAAAAATGCAGCCAAAAACGGCACTTTATTTAACTTTTCTTGCCCATTTTTAACCATATCTACAAAGGTCTGCGGTCTGATGCACGGTATTTTCTTGCGATCCAGATAGAGATCTTGATTTTCTGTATCTACTTTTATACGATATGGGAACATCTCATATACCGGAAAATCACCACGCACATCCACATTTTTTTCTTTACAGAAAGCAAGCATCTGCTCGGCAAAATCCCCGCCTTCAAAATAAGTCTTGGCATCAAAGGATTCCACTGTATCAGAAATGCTCTCAAGCTTTGACAAAATAGCAGAAGCAGCTTCGGTCATGCTCTTTAGATCTTTTTTTAAATTCTTAATATCTCCATTTTCTGTCTCGCGGCTAACTGCCTTAAAAAGCTTCTGAAGAGAAGAAAGTCCATCTTTTAAAGCTTTTTCATTGGGCTGCAGTTCTTGATATAGATCTTCGTAATTCATACTTTTTTTCCTTTACTTAATATTTTATTTTTATAAGAAGTATATATGAATTATCGACATTTTTCAACAGCTATGTTAAAATTTATTGAAATAGAAATAGGCAGGTAGAATGGATATGAATCATCAGCTTTATCAATGGCAGGAAGCATGTCTCAGACAATGGTTTTCCAACGATAGTAAGGGAATTGTTCAGGCTGCGACTGGGTCGGGAAAAACATTTCTTGCACTGGTGGCTGCGGATAGATTGGAGCAAACGCTTGCACAGAAATTATGTGTGAAAGTTGTTGTCCCGACGGAAACGCTTATGTATCAGTGGAATAGAGCGATAAAGGACTATTTTTCATCTCGCGCCATTCAAAAAACAGTAGGTCTTCGGGGCGGCAGCCGCAAGTCTTCCACGGATTGCGATTATATGATCTATATTATTAATTCTGCCCGCTATGAGCTTGCACGACAGATTTTAATGGATCTGAAAGCCGGAAACGCGGTTCTGTTGATCGCAGATGAATGTCATCGTTATGGCAGTGGTCAAAATCAATTAATTTTTGAATTTCTGCCCTATAGTAAGCCATATATGAAATCTTTTTTCTCTCTGGGTCTGACCGCCACTCTTCCCTCTGGGCAATTAAAACAATATCTTATGTCTGTTCTTGGTCGCACTATTTATAATTATAGTATCGATCAGGCATCCAAGATGCAGACCGTGTGTCCATATGATATTTTTCATATTGCATTGTCATTTCAGAGGAAGGAGCGTGAGGAATATGAATATTATTCTGAGCGAATGATGCTTCTCTATCATAGGCTTCAAAATGTCTACCCCATAATTCGCCAATTAACACAGAAGGAGCTTTTTGATCTGCTTCGTCATCTATCCCAAAATAAAGAGAAACATATTGCAGAGGCAGCATCTGTATATATGCAGTTATCTTATCAAAGAAGGAGTCTTGTCTGTCTGGCGGCTGCCAGAATGGATTGTGTCTGGGACCTTACGGAACGCCTTTCTCTAAAAGAAAAGATTATAATATTTGGAGAGCGCATCAAGCAGGCAGAGGAATTGTATCAGCTCTTTCAAAAACGGTATCCCGGCAAAGTAGGGCGTTATCATTCAAAACTTAGCAAAGGGGTGAATAAAAATACCTTGGAGCGTTTTCGAGATGGAGAGATACGAATTCTAATCGCCTGTAAGGCGGTTGATGAAGGGATAGATGTACCAGATGCCTCTGTGGGCATTATTTTGTCTGGGACTTCTGCACAAAGGCAGCGTATCCAGCGGCTGGGAAGAATTATCAGGAAAAAGGAAGGAAAAGAAAAAGCGTCCCTGTATTACCTTCATATAACAGAAACTTCGGAAGATTCCTGTTATCTGCCGGACGGCAAGATAAGTCGCGTGATTGAGCTGAAGTATGATTCCGCGAGAGGTTTATTTCTTCATCCCTCTTATGATAAAGCGTCTGATATTCTAATTCAGCAGATGAGAGGATCTGGCATGAAGCCAGAGCAGATTAGAGAGGCTGGGTATTGTCTGGAGCTTGGCAGCGTTCGTTCTGACTGGTCTTTAGAACAAGACACGATTGCGAAGCATATCCGTGAGGCAGCTTCTGTTCGAGAGCGAAATTACTGGATTTGCATGAAGAAGCTACAACAGATCGCAATATTGTCTTCGCTATAAAAATCTGTTATGATACCAAAGAAGAACAGAGGAACCAGCCGACACGCTTTAGAGAAGGGAGAGGCGATTAGAAAGTATGAGAATTTTAATAATAGAGGATGATCCAGAGATCAGCACAATGCTGAAAACATTTTTGTCAACAGAAAATTATGAGATTGTTACTGCTTCAGACGGCGAAGCGGCATGCCGTAAATTTTACGAGAGCGAGTACAGCTTGGTATTGCTTGACCTTATGATACCCAAAATCAGCGGCATGGAAGTTATGAAGAAAATTCGCGAGACCAGCACGGTGCCAATTATTATTCTTTCAGCAAAGGATACCGATTCGGATAAGGCGTTGGGGCTTGGTCTTGGCGCAGATGACTATATCACGAAGCCCTTTTCTGTCACAGAGGTTTTGGCAAGAATTAAGGCAAATATTCGCAGAAATACACAATATGCAGTGAAAAGTCAAGAACCAGAGGCGGTGATTACAAAAGGCGCTCTAAGAATGAATATCGATACTTATACTCTTACAAAGAAGGAGGAACCAATTGAGCTTACGATAAAAGAATTCGAAATCTTAAAACTGCTTATGCAGAATCCCAATAAGGTATACACCAAGGAGCAGCTCTATGCTTTGGTGTGGAAGGATGCATATCTTGGCGATGAAAATGCAGTCAATGTCCATATCAGCAGACTGCGCAGCAAAATTGAGGAAGATCCCCGCAATCCACGTTATATTTTAACAGTTTGGGGAATTGGCTATAAGTTGGGGGATATCAAATGAACCATCCGACAATGATAATTCTATTATTGCTTGGTATTCTTATTTTACTATGTATTGTAGTATATCAAAGGATTATTTTCAAGAAAACGCAGGAAGAAAAGCTTAGACAGATCAGCCGCAAGCTTTCCTCCATCTTATCCGAGGACAGCGCGGAGCTTATTATGGTTTTTACGGATCAGGCGGTGTTACAGGAGCTTATCTCTGCCATCAATCAGCTTCTTATTGACAGGCTAACGCGAAAGGCTGATTTCAAAGAGACAGAATCCGCTTCTAAGCGGATGCTCTCAAATATCTCGCATGATATCAAAACGCCTTTAACGGTGATTTTGGGGTATCTGGAAATGCTGCGTATAAAAAACCCGGAAGATGAGGTTCTTAAAAAGATTGAGGCGAAGGCAAAACAAGTTATGGAGCTTATCAATGAATTTTTTACGCTTGCCAAGCTGGAAGCTGGAGACATGAAGCTGGATATAAAGATGATAAGTTTAAACGAGCTGTGTCGAAGGACCATACTGGATTTTTATGATATGCTGGGACAGCAGAATTTTGAAGTTGAGATCGCCATTCCAGAGAATGTTATTCTTGTGGAGGGAGATGAACAAGCGATATCCCGAATATTATATAACTTAATATCCAATGCCATACGCTATGGCGCCGCAGGACAATATCTTGGCATAATATTAAGAAAAGAAACGGATAGCGTGGCGGCTGTTGATATTATAGACAGAGGAAAAGGCATTGAAAAAGAAGCGATATCCCATATCTTTGAGCGACTGTATACGATGGAGGATTCCCGCAGTCGAAGCATACAGGGAAATGGTTTGGGACTTACCATCGCAAAAAGTCTCGCACTTGCACAGGGCGGAGATGTTTCTGTCTTGAGCGAGCCGCAGGTACAGACCACTTTCACATTGACACTTCCCATTGTCCGCGAAAGAAATTTGTAAGATTTCGTCAAGAGTTTTGAAAAATCGCTGTGTTACAATTGCTTTAACATCAGAAAGGAGCATATAACAATGTCCTATATACTACAGACGATTCATCTAACAAAGACCATGGATGGCAGAGAGCTTGTCTCAGACGTCTCCATTCATGTGCGCAAGGGAGAGATCTATGGTCTTCTTGGTCCGAATGGAGCAGGAAAAACGACACTTATGAAAATGATCACAAATTTGTGGAAGCCTTCCTCCGGCAGCATTGAGATCTTTGGAGAAACATTGACCCCATCCTCCTATGAGGTTCTTAAGCGCATGGGAAGTATGATTGAAATTCCCATATTTTTTGAGCATATGAGCGGGGAGGAAAACCTAAAGCTTCATTGTGAATACATGGGCTATTATAAGCAAGACGCGGTCGAGGAGGCTCTTGCTATGTTAAATCTAAATACGGCGGCAGGCAAACCTGTGAAAAGCTATTCTCTTGGTATGAAGCAGCGCCTTGGCATAGCCCGCGCTATCCTGTGCAGACCAGAGCTGCTGATTCTTGACGAACCCGCCAATGGACTCGATCCGGTAGGAATGAAGCAGATCCGCGACCTCTTTCACACACTCAGCACCAAGTACGACATAACCATCATACTATCCAGCCATATCCTCTCAGAGATTGAGACAATCGCGGATACCATAGGAGTGATCAGCCATGGAACACTAAAAGAAGAGATCTCCATAAAAGAGTTATCGGATATAACCACAGCCTATATTGAACTTTCCGTGGCACATACCAAAAAGGCAGCCTATCTTTTGTCCGATAAGCTAAATATCAATAATTTTAAGATTATGGATGAGCACAATATTCGCATCTATGAGCTTGGAGTCTCCACACATGAAATAGCAAGGATACTTGCCCTAAACGATGAGCCGGTAAACTCTATTTTCAAAAAATCAGAGACGCTGGAGGATCATTTTTTAAAAATAACAGGGGAGGCAGAAAGATAATGATAAAACTAATAAAACTGGAATGGAAGAAAAATAATATTAACAAATATATGATTAGGGCTCTTATACTCGCTGCTGCTCTTTGCCTTTTTCTCTTTGGTCTGACCTTTTTTGGCATGGCTCTTGATCCAGATACAGGAAAATTGGACGCTCCTCCCGGCTATGATATTGTCAGTCCCTTTATTGAATTTCTATCTAATATATCATACATCTGTTTTTCTGGTGCAATGCTTGCCACGTTTATTGTGAGTGCCTATAAAAATAAGACTATGACGTTGATGTTCTCTTATCCGATCAAGCGTCAAAAAATCTTGCTTGCCCAGATGATTGCAGCGTGGAGCTTTAGCTTTTTGGCACTTGTACTCACAAAGTTATTTTTGTACTTCAGTATACAGATCGGAAGCAGATATATGAATTCTGTCTTTCAGTTGGATTATAACTTAAAAAGTGCAGAATTTTATCTTCATCTGCTTATGAATTCGGCTGTTATGGTTAGCATTAGCTTTGTTGCTTTGTATATTGGTCTGAAGATGCGATCTTCAAAGGCGACGATTATCGCTTCGGTTATTTTGATGTTTCTGACACAAGGCAGTATAGGCGATTTTTCTTTAGTGGGAAATGCAGTAATGTACGGTGCGCTGCTTGCCGTGTCGCTGCTGTTTGTGGTACTGTCATTATGTAGGGCGGAAACCAGAGATCTTATGTGATAACAGACAACTTTTCTGATTCGTCGGAGATAAGGATTCTATAACGAATTACCCATGTCTTTTGTTCTTCATAATATTGACATTTTCTTGTTCATATGTTATTCATATGTATAGGACGAATGACACACTCTAAATTGGAGGACTACACATGAAAGATACAGGCGTAATCAGAAAGGTTGATGAGCTGGGACGTTTTACTCTTCCCATGGAGCTTAGGCGTAACTTACATATTGAGGTGGGGGACCCTCTGGAGGTTTTTGTTGATGAGGATACCATTATATTGAAAAAATATGTGGCGAGCGATATCTTTACCGGCTCGACGGAAGATCTGATTGAATTTGAGGGAAAAAAGATTTCGAGGCAGACGGTTGCAAAGCTTGCCCATCTTGCAGGCTATCAGCTAACAGAAAAAACAGAAGCACCGTAAGCACAAAGAATGGGAGCCAATCGAGACATAATATTTACGCACTATAGCTCCCGTTTATTTAATAAAGCTTGGTAAATTTCTCTCTTTGTGACGCCTCTGTCCTTGGCGGCGAGCTTCATCGCTTCCTTATGTTCCCAGCCCTGCTCTTGATAGAAATCCACATGTTCTGCAATGGACATTTTCTGCCAGTTCTGCTGCTGCTCTTTTTGGAGCTCTTCTCTGTTCCTCCCCTCTATTACCAGCACATATTCTCCGCGCGGTTCTTCTTTTTTATAGCAGGAAAGTGCCTCTGTGAAGGTGGTCTGCCATGCTTCCTCATATTTTTTGGTCAGCTCTCGGCATAGAGTAATTCTGCGCTCTCCCAGTACGTCCTTAAGTTCCTCCATTGTTCTAATTAAATGATGTGGTGCCTCGTATAAAAGTATGGTTCTTGTCTCATTTTTAAGCTCTTGAAGTATTTGATGACGATCTTTTTTGTCTGACGGAAGAAATGCTTCAAAGGCAAAGCGGCGAGCAGAAAGCCCAGAAAGAGTGAGAGCTGTAATACATGCCGCCGGTCCCGGAAGGGATGTCACCTCAATCCCTGCTTCATAACATTGGCGCACCAACTCTTCGCCGGGATCGGAGATGGCTGGGGTTCCGGCATCCGTCACCAATGCGATGGACTTTCCTGATAAAAGCTGGTCAACTAGATAGTGTGCTTTTTCTATTTTATTATGTTCATGATAGCTGGTCATAGGGGTTTTGATCGCGTAGTGGTTTAATAGCTTGATGCTGTGTCTAGTATCCTCCGCCGCTATCAGATCCACCTCTTTCAGTATGCGCAGCACGCGAAGGGTGATATCCTCCAGATTTCCGATTGGCGTGGCGCACAGATATAATATTCCTGACATATAAATCCTCATTTCTATATTCGTGATAAGAATATGACCGCTTTTGGCAAGTTAGAAAGGGATATACGGCTGCTTAATATCCATAGATCTCGTATATTTCATCCGAATAAACACCCGGCTCTTTGTAGACTATTAGGGGTTTTTCCAGCTTTAGAAGCGGGTTGCCGCCTCTGACGGCTTCTAAGAGAATCATAGTAGCCTCTTTGTCTTTGGTGGGGTATACGGGTTTTAAGCGCTTGACTTCAAGCTTATAAGAGGACAGCATGTGAATCATTTCTATCAGGCGTCTTGGGCGGTGAACCATATAAAAGCGTCCGCCGGGACGCAGCATAAGCGCAGCCTCACGCACGACATCCTCCAAGCTGCAAAGCAACTCATGTCTTGCGATTGCTTTGGGGAGCTGTGGATTTTTTAGCCCATGATTTTCATTCATATAGGGCGGATTTGATGTAATTACATCGAAAACCGATTTCCCGAAAAGGGAGGACGCATGTTTAATATCGCCCTCCACAATGGTTATTTTCTCTTCCAGATGGTTGAGAGCCACACTGCGCCTTGCCATATCCACGCTCTGCGGCTGAATCTCAAGCCCTGTAAAATGCTGTCCTTCTGTCTTCGCCTCCAAAAGAATAGGAATAATTCCCGTGCCGGTTCCCATATCCAGCACGCACTCTCCTTTTCTGACTACCGCATAGCCAGACAGGAGCACAGCATCCATGCCAAAGCAAAAGCCATCTTCATTTTGTATAATCTGGTATCCGTTTCTGTGGAGCTCGTCAATTCGCTCCTTTTCTTTCAGCTTAATTGTCATTGAGCTTTGAATTCCCTTCCTTGCGCTCTAAAAGCTCCAAAGCCTTAAGTTCTGCATCTGCGATATTGATCTTTTCCTTCTTGCGCTTTGGCTTGAATTTAAGCTGATTTACATGATATTCCCGCACTTCCTTTTCGTCGTTGACGGTAACAATCACCTTTACAAGCTGACGCAGCACGCTCACACTTTGTACTTCTCCCTTTAGATTGTCATCTGTCGTCACAAAATCTCCTACATTGGGTAGTCTGCTGTTTAAAAATTCATAGGTTTCTTCTTCATTTTTCAGGCAGCACATAAGTCTGCCGCAGACACCCGATATTTTCGTTGGATTAAGTGAGAGATTTTGTTCTTTTGCCATCTTAATAGAAACTGGTATAAATTCCGGCAGATAGCTATGGCAGCATAACGTTCTGCCGCATATGCCAATTCCGCCCAAAATCTTTGTCTCATCTCTCACGCCAATCTGTCGTAACTCTATGCGCGTCTTAAATACCGATGCCAAAGATTTGACAAGCTCGCGAAAATCGATACGCCCGTCCGCCGTTAAATAAAATAGCACCTTATTGTTGTCAAAGGTGTATTCTGCATCAATTAGCTTCATCTCAAGTTGATGTTTCTTGATCTTTTCCAGACAGATACCAAAAGCCGTTTTTTCTTTCTCCTTATTTTTGCTCTCCACCTCATCATCCTCTGGCGTGGCAATGCGGATCACCGCTTTGAGCGGCTGAACAACCTTCGACTCCTCCACCTCGCGGGGGCCAAGGACTACCGTGCCATACTCAATGCCGCGCGCGGTTTCCACAATCACATGACTTCCCGTATCTATCTCCAGCGACAGCGGATCAAAAAAATAGATTTTTCCCGCCGCGCGAAATCTCACTCCAATTACCTTAATCATATCCATTCTCCTTTATAGTAAGCAGCAAAAGCTCCATAGTAAGCTCAAAGCTAACGTTTGCCCGAAGTCGCGCTCGCGCTCTGTCGATCGCCATAATAATTTCTTCAAGTCCCTCATAAGAGCTTCTCGCTGCACAGCCGGAGATGCCGGCAAGCTCCTCTCGGAGCACCATGCTGTTCGCATCCTTTGTGACCTTAAATAAAAGCACGTCCCGAAACCAAAGAAGAATCAGATCCAGATAATCGTGGATGTTTTCCTTGTATACGGCAAGCTCTCCCACCAGCTCATAGATCTTGGATTCCGGCATATCAGCGATACCTTTGAGAAGCTGAAATACATGTTGTCTCATCTCGTCAAAGCTTTCCTTGGAGGCATACCACACAGCTTTTCCAACATTTCCCTGTGCAAATGCAGCGCAGAGCTTTGCTTTATAATCTGGCACCTGAACCTGTTCCATAAGGTATTTCGCCACCGCCTCATTGGTTGCCGGTCTTAGCTGTAGAACCACACAGCGGGAGAGAATGGTGGGCAAAAAGCCCTCTGCATTTGTTGTCAAAAACATGACTACGCCATATTCCGGCGGCTCTTCTATGGTCTTGAGAAGCGCATTTTGCGCTTGAACGGTCAATTTTTCTGCTTCATCTATAATATATATCTTATAAGGGCTGTGATAAGGCTTAATCTGCATATCACCTACTACCTGCGCCCGCACATCCTCCACGCCGATACTTCCCGGCTTTTCATGCGTTACCCATATAATATCCGGCTGATTAAACGTTTCTGCCTGTTTGCAGAGAGTACATTCCCCGCAGGGGGAGGTCCCCTTTTTCTCGCATTGAAGCGTCATGGAAAACAAGTGTGCCAGCAGTCTTTTACCAGCACCATCCTCACCGCTTAGAACATATGCATGAGAAATTTTATTTAAACGCACGGCATTTTGAAAATGTTCGATAATCTTTTCATGTCCTACCACGTTATGAAATGTTGTCATTTTTATCCTCATCTTTAGCCTGATCTACAGGAATATATCCATCAGAAGTCCTCGGATCTCATCGACGCTGTTCAATATAGCAAGCGAATCTTTCTCCTCCGCGATAAGCTGCTGTGCCAGCTCATCCAGATTCTGGTCAATCAATCGGATAATGCCATACACTCTGTGGCGTCCTCTTCGATCGAGGAAATTTTCTCTCGAAAAGCCATGCGAGCGATTTACAATTTCATTTAAAAAAGTTTTGATCAGATCTCTGTACTTGCGCATATCTCGAATATCCATATGTTTTTTAATGCGCTCTCCTGATATGACAATATCGGACATCAGCCCGCTCAAACGCTCCTGAAGCTGTTGTTCTGAGATTTTGCTGACCAAAGTAAAACGAAACGCTTCATCCTTTGCCGCGGCCTGAGTCTGCTGCTCCGTCTGATTCACTGCCTGTAAATCGCTTATCTTAATATCCATATCGCACGCCCCCTCTTTCTTCTGCCCTGCCAGAAAATTATAACACATAATTGTAGAAAAAAAAAGCCCTTACCCGTCGCACTCACGGATAAATCGGCTTCTAAATTTCGGTATTATGTTGGGGATATGGAACAATATTTGGAAGAGAGTGTTTGTTTATGTTTAAAAAACGCAAAAAAGAACCGTCCCCAAGGCTCTTATGTCCTCAAAAACAGTTCTCTTAACTGCGCCTCCAGGGGCTCGAACCCTGGACACCCTGATTAAGAGTCAGGTGCTCTACCAACTG
>CAMWWW010000009.1 GCA_947178015.1 uncultured Clostridia bacterium | reverse complement strand
TTTCACTAAGCGAGAGCGGGGTGACGGAGGAAATAGCTGCGCTGGCTATGCGGACTTTCTCGAAAATGATTACATAAATCTATAGAATCATGTATTGTAAAAAAAATAATATATTGCAGTTGACAATTAACTGTGCTGGTGATATAGTTAATTACATAAGTAATGAACTAATACACATCGGTGAAAAGGAAGTGAGAAAATGAATGAAATACTGACGCAGGAGAAATCCATATACCTGCAGATCAGTGAGATGATTGAAAATGATATTTTAAGAGATATTCTATTGGAGGAAGAGAGGGTTCCCAGCACGAATGAGCTGGCGAAGCTCTATGCGATTAATCCTGCGACTGCGGCAAAGGGAATTAATATGCTGGTGGATAGTAACATTTTATATAAGAAAAGAGGGATTGGCATGTTTGTGGCAACAGGCGCGAAAAATATCATTCAGAAAAGGCGCCGGGAGGAATTTTGTAATAAATATGTGAAAAAGCTGCTAACGGAGGCGGAGAGCATTGGAATTACAAAAGAAGAGTTAATTCGTATGATAAAGGAAGAACCATAGAATAGTAATATGTGCAGATGCAGCACGGAAATGAGGAAAAAGATGAGTGAAGAAAAGATTATTGCGAGAAATGTTGTAAAAACATATGGAAAGAAAGATGTGCTTCATGGAATCGATCTGGAGCTTGAGAAAGGGAAGATCTATGGTCTGATTGGGCGGAATGGTGCAGGTAAGACGACCTTGCTTTCCATACTTTCCTCACAAAATCCTGCAAGCAGCGGAACGGTGACGTGCAACGGGATGCCAGTCTGGGAGAATCGGGAGGCGTTGGATCATATCTGTTTTTCCAGAGAGCTGAATCCCATTACAGGATATGGGCAGAACACGTACAAGATTAAGGATTATTTAAAGGCGGCTTCTATTTATATGCCAAATTGGGATCAGGACTTGGCAAATCGGTTGATTGAGAAGTTTGAACTGAATAAAAAGAAACGAATCGCAAAGCTGTCAAAGGGTATGATGTCTATGGTGACGATTATTATAGCGCTGGCAAGCAAGGCAGATTACACTTTTTTAGATGAACCTGTGGCGGGGCTTGATGTGGTGATGAGAGAGTATTTTTATAAAGTACTTTTGGATGAATTTGCACAGAGCGGCAGAACCTTTGTGATATCTACGCACATTATAGAGGAGGCGGCGGATATTTTTGAAGAAGTGATTATGATAGATAGAGGAAAGATGATTCTTAAGGAAAATACACAGGATCTTTTGGATAGATGCCGTCATGTGAGCGGGAAGACGGAAGAGGTGGATGTGCTTACTTCTGGGCTTAAGACTTATCATGAGGAGAAGCTTGGCAGAAGCAAGGGAGTTATGGTTATGCTTGAGCCGGGCAAGGAGCTTTTAGGCAATACAGAAGTAACAGTACAGCCAATGAATCTGCAACAGGTTTTTGTGGCTCTGTGCGGGGGAGAGGAAGTGTAGACATGAAGGGATTAGGGAGAAGTGTTTATTACTGGCTCTATAATTTGGAGAAAACTTTTGTCATTATGTTTGCGACAATATCTGCAATCGTAGCCTTTCAGGTGTTGGTAAACGGGGGAGACCTATCTGCTGTTATGCCTCAGATGTATATTCCCATGATAGGAAGTATTATGTTGATCGCTATGTTTATGAACAATGCCGTACATTTTATACCACAATCACTATCCTATGGAGGAACCAGAAAAGATGTATTTATGGGAATGGAGATTGCGATACATTTGATGATGATGCAGTGGATGTTGCTTGTTATCATTGGAATGTTTATAATGCCGGCAGACTTTTTTTCAGCAGATTTTTTTAAACAATGCTTATCGATTTATTTAGCATGCTGTGGACTTGGAAATTTATTGTGTGCAGGTAGCTTGAAATATGGAGCAAAGATAGGAATGATTTTATATATTATCTTCGTGGTGGCTGCGAGTATATTCATAGGCGTATTTTTTGCCCTTAGCGCAAACAACATCGTCGAATATATGAGCAATGGGGCAAGCTATTTTGCAGTGCTTTTGGCAGCAGTACTGCTGGATGGGATTATGATAGCGATCTGTTATTTTGCCATTCGAAAGTATGAAGTGAGATAATGGCGTAAAAATCGCGGAAATGAGGAAGCATATGAGTAAGATATGGAATGTCTGGAAAATGAATTTAGGTGAGCTGCTTTGGTCGTTAGCAGCTATGCTTGGAGGCACGGTCTTTGGTATGATCATAATGTCAGTCGTTGTGATCATGAGCAAGGAAAACTATATGGTAATTGGCTCTTTTATTGCATTGATCATATGGATAATGGTTTATGTTATTTGTGGTGTAATTGGTTTTGAATCTTCCTTTAGCTTGGCAGTTGCTATGGGCAGAACAAGAAAAGAATTTATTATCTGCCGCTATATTGTACAGGTGATTAATGTATGGATTGGGCTGAGCGTATTATATATACTGAATCTAGCGGAAACCATGTTTTATAGAATCTTTTTCAAGGGTATTACTTGTGAAGGAAATATATTTGAGATATTAGTGAATATCCAGTTTTTTATCGGAGCAGGTATCGCATTGCCGGTGATTTTTATATTTTTAGGTATGTTGCTGGTAAAATTTCAGAAAAAGGCCTTCTGGGGAATCTGGGTTGTTTGGATGGCGGGAAGCCTGATGCTGTCAAATATAACTCGTATAAGAGAATCAGGAGGAATATGGGAAAAAGCGATTCAGATATTTGAACATATGAGA
Organism: uncultured Clostridia bacterium; assembly: GCA_947178015.1. GTDB lineage: Bacteria > Bacillota > Clostridia > Lachnospirales > Lachnospiraceae > RGIG8607. The sequence goes on along the minus strand of CAMWWW010000009.1, from coordinate 14,112 downwards.
AGCTTTGTTGTTGGTATAGGAGAATATGGGCAGCTTGCTATGGTTGTTATCGTTAGTTTAATACTAGGGTCCATTACATGGGCTGCTCTTAAAAAGCAGGCTGTGTCGCAGATATAGATAGCAAGAAAGAGGGAGGCAAAAAATGCGTCCCTCTTTAATATATAGACTTACGCCAATAAAAATGCAAGAAAACAGTATGTCTACTTTATAAAAATAATGAATACCTCTTCCTTTCGAAAATGCATAGTATATAATTATGTTCAGCAATATAGATAAGATTATGAGAACAGGCAGAAGGCAAACGTGTCTGGAATACCAATAAAAGCAGCATAGTCAGCCCTGCTATTTTCCTCAAGGAACCTATTGAAAAACGTCGGCAGTTAGCGAGGTCTTTCACGAGCTTACTGTCCGCTACGTTTTTCACTAAGCGAGAGCGGGGTGACGGAGGAAATAGCTGCGCTGGCTATGCGGATCATTCTCAAAAATGATTATGCAAATAACTCTTACAAAAACTTATATTTTATCAAAAATTGTAAATCGGTGTTAATTATCTAAAAGCTTAAAAATAGCTTCACATGCCTGCTCTTCATCATTTCCTGAGAATACCAATTCAACCTCTTCGTCTTTGTTTATCTCTGTCCCGAAGATATTGACAATACTTTTTAGATTAACCGTTTGATCTCTTGCGTACATGGTGATGGTTGAATGAAAAGATGAACATTTTTTTGCAATCTCTACTACAAAATCTGGAGTTAAGATATCTTGCCGGATAACAGCTTTTTTAGAAATCATATGAATACCGCCTTTCCATGATGTAAATATTTCAACTATACTCTGAGTATATCACATTTCAGTTGCAAAATCTATGTGATTCCGTTACAATTAGTAAAAGTTAGAAATCAAGTGAGGAGATTATGTAATGAAAAGATGTAGTATGTGGAAAGTCTTGGTTTTGTTTTTGGTGTTGTGCTGTGTTTTGATGTTAGGGGCATGTAAAAGCTTATCGGATTCAAAACAGGGCGGTGAGCCGGAGACGGAATTTGTTTTTACCGATGCGCTGGGGCATGAGGTAAGGCTCAAGAATGTGGAGAGAACCGCGGTGTTCTCAGAAAGTCTTGCGCAGGCTTGGCTGCTTGCGGGAGGAGAGCTTGCCGGCACCTCGGAGGATGCGGAAGATATTTTGGATGCACATTCTGAGACAGTCAATCTGGGAGCATTAAAGACTCCCTCTGCGGAGGCGATCATGGCGGAAAATATGGATTTTGTTATTTTATCATCCGCGCTTTCTGGTCATGTGAAGCTGTATGATACATTGGAAAAAGCAGGGATTGCGACCGCGTACTTTGCTGTTGAGACCTTTGAAGATTATAAGGCTATGATGAAAATTTTTACCGATTTTACTGGACATAAGGATCTTTATGAGGAAAATGTGGGATCGGTGGAGGAATTGATAGAAAAGCAGATGGAAAGAGCGGACGGCAGCAGTCCGACAGTCCTGCTTTTGCGGGCATACTCTACAGGAGTCAGGGCAAAGAACAGTGATACTATGACGGGTAGGATGCTTTTGGATTTGGGGTGTGTGAATATTGCGGACAGTGACACTGGACTTTTGGAGGATTTAAATATGGAGGCGATTCTTGTTGCTGATCCAGATTTTATTTTTGTCACTACGATGGGAAGCTCACAGGAGGCAGCGCTTTCTATGGTGGATGAGCTTTTGGCCTCCAATCCTGCATGGCAGGGGCTTACGGCAGTGCAGGAGGACAGGTTCTATGTTCTGGAGAAGGAGCTGTTTCATAATAAGCCAAATAACCGTTGGGGAGAAAGCTACGAGATATTAGCAGATATTTTGTATGGCAAAGAATAATCGAAGTCGATCTATCGTTATCATTCTGACATTGCTTTTGGTTGCGGCGGTTGGTCTTGGTCTATTTTGTGGAGCAGCGCCTGTGACGGGCAGAGATATTCTTCTACTTTTAAAAGGTGAGATCAATGGTTCGGGAAGAATTTTGCTTTATGTGCGGCTTCCTCGTGTGGCGGGAGCTGTGATTGCTGGGATGGGGCTTGCGGCTGCGGGGGCGGTGATTCAGGTGATTTTAAACAATCCGCTGGCAGGACCAAATATAATTGGAGTAAATGCAGGGGCAGGCTTTGCTGTGGTGCTTTGCAGCGCGGTTTTTCCGGCTTCGTATGCATGGCTGCCGTTTGCGTCCTTTGCGGGGGCTTTTCTTACGGTTCTTTTGGTGTATTATATCGGGAAACGGACGGGGGCGTCCAAGATTACTCTAGTATTGTCGGGAGTGGCGGTAAACAGCTTTTTAAATGGTGCGACGGATGCAGTCTACACCTTTAGCGAGGAATCGCTTTTTGCCTCCAATGCGTTTAAGATTGGCGGATTGGCGGGTATTAATTTGAGTGTTCTAAGAACAGCAGGAATTGTGGTAGTCGTGGTGGTGCTGCTTTTGTTATTGTTTCATAATGAGCTAGAGGTATTTGGGTTGGGTGAGGAGACGGCGCACACTTTGGGGCTTCCTGTGGGTGTATACCGTTTCTTTTTCTTGCTGCTTGCAGCTGTGTCGGCAGGCGCAGCGGTTAGCTTTGCTGGTCTTTTGGGCTTTATCGGGCTTTTGGTACCTCATATGGCAAGGAGAGTTACAGGAGGAGAGAGCAAAGAGTATTTGTTGGTATCGGTGTTGTTGGGTGCGCTGCTTTTAACCTTGTGTGATACGGCAGCCCGGACTGTATTTGCACCCTATGAGATTCCGGTGGGTATTCTTTTGTCTTTGCTTGGAGCACCATTTTTCCTCTGGCTTTTATTTCGCTTTCGAGGAAGACAGTGAGGAGGGAGGAAAGATGCAGGAGAAAGGAGAAATACAGGTTTGTGGTCTGTCGGCGGGCTATGATAGAAAAATTGTGTTGGATGCGATAGATGCAAGGATACCTAAGGGAAGGATAACGGCGGTGCTTGGTCCGAATGGCAGCGGCAAGAGTACGCTTTTAAAAAGTATAGCCGGGCTTTGCAGGAAGATGACGGGGAAGATCTATATTAGCGGCAAAAGGATGGAGGAGTATACACAGCGCGAATTGGCTCAGAAAATGTTTTATCTTGCCCAGAGCCATCCAGATTCCTCTATTCGCACAGAGCGATTGGTTTTGCATGGGCGATTTCCGCATCTTTCTTATCCAAGGCGTTATGGCAGAGAGGATTATCAATATTGTGAGCAGGCTATGAAGCAGACAGGGATTATTCGGCTGCGGGATAAGCGGCTTGGGGAGCTGTCGGGAGGAGAGAGACAGAAAGCATATCTTGCCATGGCACTTGCTGGGCAGACAGAGATATTGTTGTTTGACGAGCCTACGACATATCTGGATATTCAATATCAAACAGAGTTGTTTCGGCTGCTTGGAGAGCTTAGGGATTACGGCAAGACGGTTGTGGCGGTACTGCATGATTTGGATTATGCACTTCGTCTGGCGGACTGGATTGTACTGCTTCAGGATGGAAGCGTGGTATTAGAGGGAACGCCCGGACAAGTGTGGGAGAGTGGGGGTATAGGGGAAGTTTTTCATGTAAAAACTGGCTGTACAACCGATCAGGAAGGTACAATACATTATTACTTTGGATAGGAGACAGTAGGATGAATCTTTTTACTATGGAGCGTGTCAGCAAAAGCTATACGGACAGGATTCTGCTCGATCAGGTTTCTTTTGGAATACAGGAAGGAGATAGAATCGGTGTTCTGGGAATTAATGGAACAGGAAAGTCGACGCTGCTTAAACTGATAGCTGGCTTGGAGGAGCCAGATGAGGGGAATATTACAATGGGCAGGAAGGTAGCGATCGCTTATCTGCCGCAGACGCCGATATTTGAAAAAGACCTTAGTATTCTGGAGAATGTAATTGCTGGAAAGAAAGCGAAGGAAGCCTACAGAAATCTTGAGGGAGAGGCAAGGGCAATGCTTATCAAGTTTGGCATAAATGATGTCGATGCATCGTCCGCGCATCTTTCGGGAGGACAGAGAAAGCGGGCAGCGCTGGTGCGTACCTTATTGACTCCCGCCGATATTTTAGTGCTTGATGAGCCGACCAACCATCTGGACAGCCAGATGGCAGAATGGTTGGAGGAGTATCTGCGGAAGTATCAAGGGGCTTTTGTTATGGTGACGCATGACCGATATTTTCTTGATAAAGTGACAAATCGCATTGTGGAGATAGATAAAGGGAAGCTTTACAGCTATGAAGCAAATTATTCCAGATATATTGCGCTTAAGGTGCAGCGGGAAGAGATGGAGCTGGCAACAGAGAGAAAGAATAAGAGCCTGTACCGGATGGAGCTGGAGTGGATGATGCGCGGGGCGAGAGCGCGCTCAACAAAGCAGAAGGCGCATATTCAGCGATTTGAGGCGCTTCGGGACAGAGAAAAGCCAGTGGCTGACGGGCAGGTGGAGATAAGCTCGGTCTATGCAAGGCTGGGACGGACTACCATAGAGATGGAACATCTGTCAAAAAGCTTTGGAGAAAAAAGAGTAATCCGAGATTTTTCCTATATTTTACTGCCGGGGGATCGGATAGGGATTGTCGGTAGGAATGGCTGTGGGAAAAGTACTTTGTTGAAACTAATGACGGGGATGCTGAAACCAGATGGTGGAACGGTTGTGATTGGACAGACGGTGAAGCTAGGCTATTTTTCACAAGAGAATGAGTCTATGGAGGGGTCACAGCGCGTGATTGATTATATCCGTGATGTGGCTGAATATATTAAGACGGTGGATGGTATGGTGACGGCTTCCCAGATGTTGGAGAGATTTCTGTTTTTGGGTTCTATGCAGTATTCGATGATAGAGAAGCTTTCGGGTGGGGAGAAGCGGCGGCTGTATTTATTAAGGGTTTTGATGGAGGCACCTAATATTTTAGTCTTAGATGAACCAACCAATGATCTGGACATTGCCACGCTCACGATTTTGGAGGATTATCTGCAAGGCTTTGAGGGCATTGTGATAACCGTATCCCACGACAGGTATTTCTTAAATAAACTGGCGAATCGTATCTTCGCGTTTGAGGAGAATGGGGAGATACGTCAGTATGAGGGAAATTATTCAGATTATTTAGAAAAGTCGGGAGGTTTTGGGGCGGAGGAGGTAGTAAAAGAGAAACCAAAACAGGAGTGGAAACAGAAAAACACAGAAAAACTTAGATTTTCATATCAGGAAAAGAAAGAGTATGAGACAATAGAGGAAGAGATAACAAAGCTAGAGGAAAAACTATCCATGCTGGAGCAGGAGATGGAGCAGTCAGCGACAAGCTATGGAAAACTCAGTGAGCTAACAAAAGAAAAAGAAGAGGCGGAGGCACTTTTGGAGGAAAAGATGGAGCGATGGGTGTATTTAAATGATCGGGCGGAGAAAATAGTGGCGTCAGGCGGACGGATATAAAAACGCAATACAAAATCCCATCCTCATCTATTGTACCAGATCCTTGGAATTTTAAGGTTTAAAAAGGTCTTGACAAGAAATTATTGTAGTGGTATCATCAATTTGATAAAACCTATAGGAATAATAGGTTATAGAAAAAAGATTAGCATATGATAAGAAAAACGATGTAGAGATGCTAATCCGATATCGCAATAAAAAGAAAACCGCAACCAATTTGAAAGGAGAAACCTTGAAATGAAAACATTTGACAGAATTACCGACCTGATCGGCGGCACGCCACTTTTAAAACTTACCAATTATATTGCCAACAAGGAACTCAGCGCCACGATTTATGGCAAGCTGGAATACTTTAATCCAGCTGGAAGTGTAAAGGACAGGATCGCAAAAGCTATGATTGACGAGGCGGAAGCAAAGGGCGATTTAAAACCAGATTCCGTAATTATTGAACCGACCAGTGGTAACACCGGCATTGGTCTTGCAGCAGTGGCTGCTTCAAGAGGATATAAGATCATCCTCACCATGCCGGAAACCATGAGTGTTGAGCGGAGAAATCTTTTGAAAGCATACGGCGCCGAGCTGGTTCTCACCGAGGGCGCAAAAGGAATGAAGGGGGCTATCGCAAAGGCGCAGGAGCTTGCAGCTAAAACACCAAACAGTTTCATCCCTAGTCAATTTACGAACACAGCCAATCCCGCCGTTCACCGCAGCACCACAGGGCCTGAGATATGGAACGATACCGATGGCAAGGTCGATATTTTTGTTGCAGGTGTAGGCACAGGCGGCACTATCTCTGGCGTTGGTGAATATCTTAAAAGTCAGAATCCAAATGTGAAGGTCATAGCGGTAGAACCAGCCGGTTCTCCGGTACTTTCAAAAGGTACGCCCGGCCCTCATAAAATTCAGGGTATCGGAGCGGGCTTTGTTCCAGATACATTGAATACTGAAATTTACGACGAGATTATTACCGTAGAGAATGAGGACGCGTTTGAGACGGGCAGAACGCTCGCAAGAAACGAAGGACTGCTTGTTGGAATTTCCTCCAGCGCAGCAGTATTTGCGGCGACAGAGCTTGCAAAGCGTCCAGAAAATAAGGGAAAGATTATTGTTGCACTTCTGCCGGATACCGGTGAACGCTATCTTTCTACACCGATGTTCTCAGAGTAATGAGTCCGTAAAGACAATAGAAAACAGAAGAAAATCCGAGACCATCTATAGAATGTGATGTCAGAAGCTGAAATTCTAAAAATTTTCAAATTATATTGACAAACGTACATCATGCTGATATAATAACAGCAATTTAACAGAGCAAACCGTTGAAGCGGAGATAACGGCAATCATGCCTTTACAGAGAGTCTGCGATGCTGAGAAGCAGATAAGAAACAAGTTGTCAAATGGACCGCGGAGGGTGCAGTCAAATGTGATTTCACAGAGTATTCTGCAACGCGTTGGCATGCGTAAGTTGCCGGGGATATGATGGTATCCTGCTAAGGGCATAGGCTTTTCCTATGAATTCAAGGTGGCACCGCGGATAAAAGGTTTTTATTCGTCCTTGACAGATAAACGTATTTCTGTCAAGGACTTTTTTTGATTAAAACTCTTTTGACAGAAAACGTCAAAGGAGTTTTCTTTTATACAGGAGGTATGAAACCATGGAATTTTTACCTAGTCTCAGTGAAGTTAGAAAAATGGCTGCTACTGAAAAATTTAATGTGCTGCCGGTCAGTTGTGAACTTTTATCCGATTTCACCACACCTATCGAAACAATGCGAATACTGAAAAATATATCAACGCACTGTTATATGCTGGAATCCGCTCTCGCAAATGATAAATGGGGCCGCTTCACCTTTCTTGGATTTGACCCGAAACTGGAGGTAACTTGTATTGACGGAAAAATGAAAGTGGGCAACATTGTGATAGAAACAGATGATCCGTCAGGGTATCTTCGTCAGATACTTGCCGAATATAAAAGTCCCAGATTTGAGTATCTTCCATCCTTCACAGGTGGTCTCGTGGGCTATTTCTCCTACGATTATCTTAGTTACAGCGAGCCTTCTGTCAGATGCAGTGTCGAAGATACCGAGAATTTTAAGGATGTGGACTTGATGCTATTTGATAAGGTCATTGCCTTTGACAATATCCGCCAGAAGATCATACTTATCGTAAATATGTCGTTAGATGATCCCGATACAGGATACAACAAGGCGATTATGGAATTGAGACAGCTTGCGCATCTTATTCGTTGTGGTGATAAAAAGGATGAGCCGAAAGGTTATCTGCGTGGTGAAGTTACGCCGCTGTTTGATAAAGAAACTTACTGTAGTATGGTTGAAAAGGCAAAACGCCATATAAGAGAGGGAGATATTTTTCAGATAGTATTATCCAACCGTTTGAGCGCACCTTTTGAGGGCAGCTTGTTTCATACTTATCGGGCTCTTCGCACAATTAATCCGTCGCCGTATATGTTCTATTTTTCAGGTACAGATGTGGAAGTGGCGGGAGCATCTCCAGAAACATTGGTTAAACTGGAAAATGGTGTTCTGCATACCTTTCCCCTTGCGGGAACCCGGCCAAGAGGAAAAACCGAGGAAGAGGACTTGGCCCTTGAAGCGGAGTTGCTTGATGACAAAAAGGAGCTTGCCGAGCATAATATGTTGGTGGATCTTGGAAGAAATGATCTCGGAAAGATCAGCAAATTCGGCAGTGTTCAGGTAGAAAAACTACATTCCATCGAGCGGTATTCTTATGTTATGCACATTGGTTCAACGGTGCGAGGCGAAATTTGCGATGATCGGGATGCGCTGGATGCTATAGAAGCGGTTCTGCCGGCAGGAACACTTTCTGGCGCCCCAAAGATTCGTGCCTGTCAGTTGATTGGGGAGCTGGAAAATAACAAACGAGGAATTTACGGAGGTGCCATCGGCTATATCGATTTTACTGGTAATATGGATACCTGTATCGCTATCCGTATTGCATACAAGAAAAATGACAAGGTGTTTGTCAGATCTGGCGCAGGAATCGTCGCGGATTCGATTCCCGAAAAAGAATATGAAGAATGTATCAACAAAGCTAAGGCGGTTATCCATGCCTTAAAGCTTGCTCAGGAGGAAGATCTATGATATTGCTTATCGATAATTACGACAGCTTTTCCTATAACCTTTACCAACTTATCGGTGAGAATGAGACGAATATAAAGGTGATTCGTAACGATGAAATGTCGGTAGAAGAAATCAGAGAATTAAAGCCCGACCGCATTATACTTTCGCCGGGGCCGGGCAGACCAGAGAATTCAGGCATTATGATGGAGACTGTTAAAATACTTGGTAGAGAAATTCCCATTCTCGGCGTTTGTCTCGGTCATCAGGCAATCTGTGCAGCGTTCGGCGCGACGGTTACATATGCAAAGGAACTGATGCATGGGAAGCAGTCAGATGTCAAATTTGACACAGACTGCCTTTTATTCAAGGGATGTCCTGTGGTCGCTCCCGTGGCGCGCTATCATTCCCTTGCTGTTGACGCGGATACACTTCCAGAATGTTTGAAAATAACCGCCTGTACAGTAGACGGAGAAGTTATGGCAGTACAACATTCGACATATCCGATTTACGGCGTGCAGTTTCATCCCGAATCTATAATGACTCCAGACGGCAAAACGATGCTGAGAAACTTTATGGTAGTATAAAAATAAAGAAAGGTATGGATATAACAATGATCAAAGAAGCTATTGTAAAGATCGTAAATAAAGAAGATCTCTCATATAACGAAGCATACGCAGTCATGAATGAGATTATGAACGGAGAGACCACTTCCACGCAAAATGCCGCTTTTCTTGCGGCGTTATCAACCAAAAGCGCTCGTGCGGAAACCACCGACGAGATTGCTGGCTGCGCTGCCGCTATGCGCGAGCACGCGATCAAGGTGGAAACAGATATGGAGCTTTTTGAGATCGTCGGTACCGGCGGCGACAATGCACACAGCTTTAATATTTCCACTACTTCCGCCCTTGTGGCGGCGGCAGGCGGTATAAAGGTCGCAAAACACGGAAACCGTGCCGCCTCATCCAAATGCGGAACAGCAGACTGCCTTGAAGCTCTCGGCGTAAATATCCAGCAAAGCCCGGCAAAATGCATCGAGCTTCTGAATGAGGTCGGCATGTGTTTCTTCTTTGCACAGAAATATCACACATCGATGAAATATGTGGGCGCTATACGTAAAGAGCTGGGATTTCGTACCGTGTTCAATATCCTTGGACCGCTGACAAATCCCGGCACACCCTCCATGCAGCTTCTTGGCGTATATGACGAGTATCTTGTTGAGCCGCTGGCACAGGTACTGATCAATCTGGGCGTGAAGCGTGGTATGGTGGTTTACGGTCAGGATAAGCTGGACGAGATATCCATGAGCGCGCCGACGACAGTCTGCGAGTTTCGTGATGGTTGGTTTAGATCTTCTGTCATCACTCCTGAGGATTTCGGTTTTGCGCGTTGCACAAAAGAGGATTTAAGGGGCGGAACACCAGAAGAAAATGCAAAGATAACTCATGCGATCTTAAATGGTGCAGCAGGACACAAAAGAGATGCTGTTCTTATAAACGCAGGTGCAGCACTCTATATAGGTGGTAAGGCGGAAAGCATAAAGGAGGGCATTTCGCTTGCCGCAATGCTGATTGATTCTGGTAAGGCGCTCGAAACACTTCATAAATTTATTGAGGTCAGCAATCGACCGGAGGGAGAAATATGACGATACTGGATCAACTTGCAGACTATGCCAGAGAACGCGTAACGTTCTCAAAAAAGAAAATATCGTCTGCGGAAATCAGACGAATGGCCCGCTCTCTTCCCAAAGGAAGCTTTGTATTTGAAAATGCGCTGAAAACTGCGGATATTGCCTTTATCTGTGAATGTAAAAAAGCGTCGCCATCCAAAGGACTTATCGCTCCCGATTTTCCGTATCTGCAAATTGCAAAGGATTACGAGGCGGCAGGTGCGGACTGTATTTCGGTGCTTACAGAACCAAAGTGGTTTATGGGCAGCGACAAATATCTTCGCGAGATTGCACAAACCGTTTCTATTCCTTGTCTGCGCAAGGATTTTACGGTGGATGATTATATGATCTATGAGGCAAAGTTGCTTGGCGCGTCAGCGGTACTTCTTATATGCTCTATATTGAGTGAGGGAGAACTCAAAGAATATATCGATATATGTGATGAGCTTGGCATATCCGCTTTGGTAGAAGCGCATGACGAAGCAGAGGTGCAAACGGCGCTGCATGTAGGAGCGCGCATAATCGGTGTAAATAACCGTAATCTCAAGAATTTTTCCGTTGATACAAGCAACAGCCGTAGACTTCGCAAACAGATTCCGCAGGAGGTTCTGTTTGTATCCGAAAGTGGTGTGAGCAGCGCCGAGGATGTAGCGAAGCTTCGGGAGATCCGAGCAGATGCCGTGCTGATCGGAGAAACCTTAATGAGAGCGGCAGACAAAAAAGTGAAGCTGGAGGAGCTGCGAGGGACACTATGACAAAAATTAAGCTATGCGGTCTTTCGTGCCGTTATGACATAGAAGCCGCCAATGAGTTAAAACCAGAATACATTGGTTTTGTGTTTGCACCGAAAAGTAAGCGATATGTTTCAAAAACGACAGCGGCAGAACTAAAACATTTACTCTCTCCTGATATTCAGGCAGTCGGAGTATTCGTAAATGAAACACCCGATGTGATTGCTGATTATCTGAACCATGGTATTATTGATCTTGCACAGCTCCACGGCAGCGAAGATGAGGAATATATTAGAGAGCTCAGACGGCATACTTCTAAACCGATTATAAAAGCATATCGTATTAATGCAAAACAGGATATTGACGCTGCAAACAGGAGTACGGCGGATTTTGTATTACTTGATTCTGGCGGCGGAACCGGCGAGGTGTTTGATTGGGAGTTCATACATGGCATGAGACGTTTCTATTTTCTTGCTGGGGGACTTGGAATCGGCAATGTAGAAAGGGCAATGGAAATGTTCTCACCATATGCGGTAGATGTCAGCTCTGGTGTTGAAACAGATGGAGTAAAGGACAAAAAAAAGATGGCAGAATTTATTTCTGTTGTAAGAAAGGAAGGCAAAAGAGGATGAATCAAAAAGGACATTTCGGCGTTCATGGTGGACAATATATACCGGAAACACTGATGAATGTGGTGATCGAGCTGGAAGACGCGTATAACCATTATAAAAATGATCCCGAATTTAATAGAGAGCTTGCGGAATTATTCAATGAATATGCAGGCAGACCATCTCGACTATACTTTGCCAAAAAGATGACAAATGATCTGGGCGGCGCAAAGATATATTTAAAGCGTGAGGATTTGAACCATACTGGTGCACATAAGATAAATAATGTGCTGGGACAGGCACTTCTGGCAAAGAAGATGGGAAAGACCCGTCTTATCGCCGAAACAGGAGCCGGTCAGCATGGCGTGGCGACAGCCACTGCCGCGACACTGATGGGAATGGAATGTGTGGTTTTTATGGGAGAGGAGGATACTAAGCGGCAGGCGCTCAATGTATACCGTATGCGCCTCTTGGGTGCACAGGTGATTCCAGTAACAAGCGGAACAGCAACGCTCAAGGACGCTGTGTCCGAAGCGATGCGCGAATGGACATCTCGTATCGCAGATACCCATTACTGTCTTGGATCGGTTATGGGTCCACATCCGTTCCCAACCATTGTTCGTGATTTTCAGTCCGTTATCTCTAAAGAGATAAAAGAACAGATCATTGCAAAAGAAGGCAGGCTGCCTGATGCGATCATAGCCTGTGTGGGTGGAGGTTCCAATGCGATGGGAAGCTTTTATCATTTTATTGAAGATAAGAATGTAAGACTTATCGGCTGTGAGGCGGCGGGCAGAGGCATTGACACGTTTGAGACCGCGGCAACCATATCGACGGGAAGGCTCGGTATTTTCCATGGGATGAAATCGTATTTCTGTCAGGATGAATATGGGCAGATCGCTCCCGTCTATTCTATTTCAGCAGGTCTTGACTATCCCGGTATAGGTCCCGAACACGCGTATCTGCACGACACAGGCAGAGCAGAATATGTTCCCATAACAGACGATGAAGCGGTATGTGCCTTTGAATATTTAGCAAAAATGGAGGGGATCATTCCCGCTATCGAATCGGCTCACGCCGTTGCCCATGCATTGAAGCTTGCGCCTTCTATGGCGAAAGACAACATCATTGTAATCACAATATCAGGCAGAGGAGACAAAGACTGTGCCGCAATTGCCCGCTACAGAGGGGAGGATATTTATGAGTAAGATAAAAACTACTTTTGAAAATAAAAAAGCTTTTATAGCTTTTATTACCTGTGGTGATCCGGATTTGGATACGACTGCCGCCGCAGTTCGCGCTGCTGTAAAAAATGGAGCAGATCTTATAGAGCTTGGTATCCCGTTTTCCGATCCCACCGCAGAAGGTCCTGTTATACAAGGCGCTAACATACGTGCATTACGAGGCGGCGTTACTACGGATAAGATTTTTGGGCTTGTGAGGGAGCTGCGCCGTGATATACAAATACCTATGGTGTTTATGACATACGTGAATGTTGTGTTTTCTTATGGTACAGAACGATTTGCTTCTGCTTGCCAAGAAGCGGGCATCGACGGGCTTATTCTGCCGGATCTTCCTTTTGAGGAGAAGGAAGAATTTCAGCCAATATTTAGAAAATACGGAGTAGATCTGATATCACTGATAGCGCCGACATCCGAAAACCGCATTGCCATGATCGCGAAGGAAGCGGAAGGTTTTCTATATATAGTCTCCAGCCTCGGAGTAACGGGGACAAGAAACGAAATAAAAACAGATCTCTCATCCATCATAAAAACGGTTCGGCAGAATACGACTATACCATGCGCCGTCGGTTTTGGTATCTCCACGCCTGAGCAAGCAAATAAAATGGCTGAAATATCCGATGGCGCTATCGTGGGCTCTGCAATCGTAAAACTTCTTGAAAAACATGGAAAAAATGCACCAGAATATATTGGGAAATATGTGAGAACGATGAAAGATGCAATGATGTGAAAGCCATATTGCATAAACTGGAACAAATCAAAAATCTTATAGCATTATATCATATAATCATTTATATATCGTTCTCTGTGTTGATCCAATATATCCTGTAACGTAATACCATCAAGATATTCTTGGATCACTTTGTATAGTCCTTGCCATACTGGCAGCATGGCGCAGTCGCCGCTGCGATCACATTCGGTCAGTTCTTCTTCCACGCATGCGATGGGAGACAGCGAGCCTTCTGTCAAGCGAAGGATTTCCCCCACGGTATACTTATCCGGCGTTTTTGCAAGTTGATAACCGCCTTGCGATCCGCGGATTGTTTTCAAAATACCAGTTCGATTAAAAATAGGAATGATCTGCTCAAGATATTTTTTAGATATATTTTGACGCTCTGCAATGTCCTTGAGAGCAATAAAGCCACAATTTTGATGCTCGGCTAAATCCAGCAGCATACGGAGCGCATAGCGGCCTTTTGTGGAAATTTTCATTTGCATCCTCATTTCTGCGTTGCTTTTTGCGCATAAAGCAATTTTGTGACAAGCAACGCGCAGACACAAATTGCCGTGTGAAAATATATGTTTCACACCAATCATCTCATTATCACAATAGCTCTAT
>CAMWWW010000008.1 GCA_947178015.1 uncultured Clostridia bacterium | reverse complement strand
CACTAAGCGGGAGCGGGGTGACGGAGGACTATAGGCGATTCTCTGCGCGGACCTTCCGTAGAAATGATTACATAAATCTAGAGATTTTTCCAAAAGTTGTAATCTGATGTTGCAAAATAATTTTCTTTGGGATTTGTAGGTATAAAAAAAGCTGTCGCGGCATATAGCAATGATGTTGTGGCAGTTTTTGTATTATCAATATTTTTTGTGCGAATATCGGAGAGAAATTCCTGTCTATATAGAAGAAGGGGTTATACAAAGGAGGTTGTTATGGAGGATTTTCAGATTATTAATCTGTACTGGAACCGAGATGAGGAGGCTGTGCGTGAGACGGCGGAAAAGTATGGGAGACTTTTGCAGCATGTTTCTTATCAGATTTTATCTGATTATGAGGATAGTGAGGAATGTGTGAATGATACTTATAAAAGAGCATGGGATTCTATGCCTCCTCAGAAGCCGAGCAGTTTGTCAGCTTATCTTGGCAGAATTATAAGGAATCTGTCAATAAATAGGTGGCATCAAAAACATGCAAAAAAGAGAGACAGTGGGGCGGCTGTGCTGTTGTCGGAGCTTTCGGACTGTGTCCCAGCGGGACAGACTCCAGAAGAGGCGATAGAGGGAGCCATGTTGACAGAGATTATTGGAGGATGGCTGGAAACATTGTCAAGGGAAGATAGGGTGTTGTTTGTGCGGCGGTATTGGTATTGCGATAATCTGGAGAAGTTGGCAAAAGAATATCTGACTACAGCGAATAAGTTGGCAGGAAGGTTGTTTCGCATGAGAAAGAAACTGAGAGAAGTGCTTGAGAAAGAGGGTGTGATAATATGAAAGAAAGAAAATTATTTGATGCCATCACGGATCTGCCTGATCCGATGGTGACGGAGGCGGAAGATTATTTAAAGAATAAGAAGAGAAAGAGAGTGTTGTTTTTTGCATCTCTTGCAGCATGTGCATTTCTTATTATTGGAGTAGCTGGTGTCGGAATACAGAAAGGAGGAGCGGGTGTGGAGGCTATTAGGAAGGTGACGTTTCCCAAGGCTTATGCATACGATGATTATGAGACAAGATATGAGGTCCGAGAGGAGAATCCGGTGGAGGATAGTTTTCTTCAAGCGATTCAGGATTTTGCGTGGCAGACTTCTTCTGTTTTTTTGGCAGAGAAAGAAGAGAATGTCAATTATTCTCCATTGTCTCTGTATTTTGCGCTGTCTTTGGCAGCTTCCGGCGCAAATGGAAAAACGGCAGAGGAATTATTGGTTCTTTTGGGCGTGGAGGATCAAGAGCAGCTCTCCAATCAGTGCAGTAGTCTGTATCGGCTTTTGTATGCAGATAATAAAGTTGGAAAATGTAAGATCGCTAATTCATTGTGGTTAAGTAGGGATATTTCTTTTGAGACAAATTATATTAATAATGCTGCTGAAAAATTTTACGCGTCTGCTTATCATGTGGACTTTGCAGACGAGAAAACAACAAAAGCTATGGCAAAGTGGATTGCAGATAATACAAATGGCATTTTACAGCCGGAGCTTACTGTAAACAAAGAGAGACTTATGACTATTCTCAATACTATTTATTATAAAAATGAGTGGGTGGATCGTTTTGATAATAATAAAACAAAGGCAGATATTTTCTATCTCGCGGATGGTAGTACTGTGGAATGTGATTTTATGAATAGAACCTATGGTTCTGCTAGTTTTAGCAAGGGGGAAGGTTATACTAAGGCGAGCTTAGGACTGAAATATTTTGGAAGTATGGTTTTTATCCTGCCGGATGAAGGCGTTTCTGTGGAGGAGCTGCTGGGGGCAGAGAAGCTGAAGGAGATTTTTGAGGCGAAACAGACTGGATATGGAGAGGTAGTGTGGCAGGTTCCGAAATTTGATTTTGGCTCAAAATTTGATATGGTTGATAAGCTCAAGGTGCTTGGCGTTAGCGCTGCCTTTGATGAGGAGGAGGCAGATTTTTCCCGCATTACCAAGGGGTTCGCTTATATTTCTGATATTTGTCAGGAGACACATATCAGTATTGATGAAAAGGGGGTGGAGGCTGCCGCCTTTACGCAGATAGATTATGCAGGTGCAGGTGTGCCACAGAACAGAGCAGATATGATTTTGAATAGGCCGTTCCTCTATGCGATTGAGACAAATGATGGGATACCAATATTTATTGGAATTTGTGAAAACCCGACAGAATGATAATAAGCTATAAGGTCCATATAATTGTGGACCTTTTTATTGTGTGCAGATTCGTGCAGAGGAAATAAAATGCTAAAGCGGCGCATGAGTCGTGCGAGTAAGAATCTTCCTTACTCGCTTGCATCAGGGAATTAGATATTGATGTGATATGCATTTTATGGATCGAAATATTGACATTTTGACAGGATATAGTATAATATAAGAACAGATGTTCTGTATGGTGAACGAGTATTTGCGATTGAGTAAAAATGTAGTCGAAAACAGGTAAGTGTGTTATACTTAGTATAATATGTGAAACAGTATATAACTTTATTAGAAAGCTTCCGTTTTATAGAGGAGGTAGCCTGTGCGTATCTGTTTTGACTGGAAACAGGGAGGGAGGAATAAAATTGGCAGTAGAACAATATACAGAAAGTTTAACATTAAAAGAAATGAAGTGCGTTATTGGCAAGAATCATTTTGGGTATGTATTTCCTCAAGGGGATGTTTCCAATATAGAAAAAATTGAGTTATTGCTTAGGCAGGCAGGCGGAAAACCAAAAGAATGTGAGATAGATGATTTTTCTATGGGTGGAAAAGGAAAAGCGAAGCCTGAATATATTATAAC
Organism: uncultured Clostridia bacterium; assembly: GCA_947178015.1. Classification (GTDB taxonomy): domain Bacteria; phylum Bacillota; class Clostridia; order Lachnospirales; family Lachnospiraceae; genus RGIG8607. The sequence goes on along the minus strand of CAMWWW010000008.1, from coordinate 15,084 downwards.
ATTTAATGATAATATTCATGAGATAATTGTAGTGGAATGTAAAAATAGTGTAAAAAAACATTGTAGTCCCGATAAGAATCGACCTAGCGATTATGCAGTGGATGGAGTATTGTACTATGCGAAATTTTTAAAACAAGAATATAATGTGATTGCGATTGCTGTTAGTGGAACGCAAATAAATAACATGAAGGTTGATACATTTTATTGGATGAAAGGGCAGAGTACATTTTCTATGTTAGAAAAGGCAAAAGACATTATTCTTGAACCATTTAATTATATAGAGTTAATAAAAGGAAGTAGGCTAAGAAAAGCATATTCTTTGGATGAAATAAGAAATATTGCTATTGATATGCATAATTCATTAAGAGAAATCAAGGTAACAGAGGCACATGCGCCTCACGACTCAACACAAGAGACATTTTTTGGGTACTGTAAAGAAGACGGATTTATAAAGAAAAAGAAAGTTGGAAGAATTGACGCATTTGGCAGATGGAGTGAGATAGAGAAGGAATGGCTTGATTTGTACAGAAATAAAGATGTTGTGGATGGTTTGTCAGCCAGACATTGTGTGAGTTATAAAGATGAATGGCTTTGCGAGGCATATATGAAGACGGATTATTCTAAGCTCACACCAAAACATTTTCAGAAAACGGTGAATGATTATTTGGCATATTTAATAAAATATGGGGATAAAGTTGAAAATTCTTTGGGAGGAGAAAATGAGGCTTAAGGAATTGTTTGATATTAAATATGGAGTGAATTTAGAGCTGAGCAATTGTGAACAGATAGAAGAGGATGAAGAGGATGGCATTAATTTTGTTGCGCGGACCTCTGTAAATAATGGTGTTGTAGCTAGAGTCAGAAAGATAAAGGGAGTGGAGCCACAAAAAGCAGGCACTTTAAGCTGTGCTGCGGGAGGCAGTGTGCTATCTACTTTTTTACAAACAGAATCATACTATAGTGGAAGGGATTTATATGTGTTGACTCCCAAAAAAGAAATGTCGGAAAAAGAGAAGCTGTATTGGTGTATGGTGATTAGAGCAAATGCATATAGGTATAGTTATGGAAGACAAGCAAATAAGACACTTGGGGATATAGAATTGCCGGATGAGGTTCCAGTGTGGGTAAATGATGTTCGAGTGAAGCCAATAAAAAGCAAGATTGTTTATCAAGAGCATAATTTTGATGTAAGGGAGTGGAGAAGTTTTAAATTAGGAGGAAAAGAAGGTCTATTTCGAATAGAGAGCTGTAAGTGTGGAAATGCTGGCGAGTTGGAGGAGGGAGAGGAAGTATTTTATGTGGGTGCGAAAAAGACAGATCATGGAATAATGAAAAGAGTGGCATATGATAAAGAGCTTATCACAAAGGGAAATTGTATTATTTTTATATGTGATGGACAAGGTTCTGTCGGTTATTCCAATTATATGGACAAGGATTTTATTGGCTCGACAACGCTATCCGTTGGCTATAACAAAAATCTGAATCGATATAATGCCTTATTTTGGTAACAGTTTTGGATTTAGAACGAAAAAAATACTCATATGGTAGAAAATATCGAAAGCATTTGTGTGACACAGAGATAAAATTGCCCGCAACAAAAGAGGGACAACCAGATTTTGGATATATGGAGCAATATATTCAATCTCTACCATTTAGTGATCAGATATAAAGTGAAAAAGTGTTGCAAGGGTTACGTTTAAAATTAAGAAAGGTGGATGTCTATTATGGATAAGATAAGATTTTTTGTGCCGGATTTTTATTCTAATTTTCGTCTAATTACAGTGTTCCATGATTTAATGGAGGCATTGCCAGAATATTTTTATGATAATATTACAATCGGTGCTGCTTATGGCTGTTTTCCGGGCAGCATTTGGAATGGCGGCAGGGTGATGCTGGGAAGTTGTACAAAGCAGGAGATGGAATATGTGATTGCCGAGCTGAATCGAAGAGATATTGCGGTGCGCTATACCTTTACTAATCCTTTGATTGAGAAACGTCATCTGTTGGATACCTTCTGCAATCTGTGCATGGAGTTGGGCATAGGTGGAAAAAATGAGGTTTTGGTAAATTCTCCTTTGTTGGAGGAGTACATAAGAGGTGCCTTTCCAACTTATCCCATTATATCCTCCACAACAAAATGCATCGCTGATCTTGCGGCGATCCGTCAGGAGCTGGAGAAGGAGTATGCGCTGGTAGTTCTTGATTCTGCGATGAATAATACAGAAGAGCTATTTTCTCTGGATCACAAAGAGCGAATTGAGCTGATTGTCAATCATTATTGTATGGACAACTGTCCAAGGCGAAGAGAGCACTATCTGTGTGTGGGGCGAAGTCAGCTTGAATTTTCGGAGCCTGATTTTGCAGAGTGTAACAATATTAACAGAGATTTTTATCAGATCATGAAGAACCGCTCCTTTATCACGGCGGAGGCGGTTCTGGGGAAATACAAAGAAGCTGGTTTTCGCAATTTTAAGTTGGATGGAAGGGCATTTAATAAATTTAAGGTGCTGGAAAGCTTTATCTATTATTTTGTCAAGCCAGAACATCGCGAGATGGTCCGGCATGGAATCTTGAAAAAAGAATTTAAAGCGGAGCTCCGGTAATCAAGTAGATAATAGTTCCCACCACTCCAGTGCCAAAGATAATGGAGATGGCGCTTGCCTTATATTTTCTTAAAATAAATAATGCTCCAAGAAATAAAACAAACTCTACAACACGAAAATCGGAGAGCACGACGGCACTTTTTTCAGCCTGAAAAAGTCCAAGCAGTAAGATGGAAAGCCCTGCGGACGCAATCAACGCTACCACGGCGGGGCGCAGGGCAGACAGAACCGTCTGGACACCAGAGAAGGAACGATATTTATAATAAAAATATCCCAGTACAAGGCAGATGCAGAAGGAAGGCAGAATACATCCGATGGTGCAGAGAACAGCTCCCGGAATCCCGGCGAGGCGGGTGCCAACAAAAGTTGCTGAGTTGATGGAGATTGGTCCCGGTGTCATCTCTGCAATGGTGATTAGATCCGTAAATTCTTCCAGTGTCATTAAATGATGCGTATACACAATTTGATTCTGGATCAGAGGGATAGCAGCGTACCCGCCTCCCACGCTAAATAAACCTACTTGAATAAAGCTAAAAAATAATTTCAATAATAAAGGCATTATACCTGTCCCTCCTTTTTTGTTCTTTTTAGATTGATAAGCAGATCTGCAATTCCGACAAATAGACAGCCAAGGATGATCAGCATGGCACTGACATCAAAGACAACCGCCGCCACAAATGCCCCTATCATTAATAGAATATAGAGCATACGGCGCGCTTTCATCACATTTTTTCCAAGATTGATCACGACATCAAAGATAACAGCAGCGACGCCCGCCCGCATCACTTGAAGCGCGATTGCGATAATACGGTTGCTGCGAAACTGTGTGTAAAAATGGGAGATAACAGATATAATAATCATCGGCGGCAGAGCCGTTCCTAGGATTGCCGTCAAAGAACCAAGGATTCCTGCCATTCGGTAGCCTAAAATAACAGATGCATTGATGGGAATAGGGCCCGGAGAAGACTGGGCGATGGCAGTGATGTCGAGCATTTCATCCTCATCCAGCCATTTAAATTCTTCCACAAATTTCTTTTTAAATAAAGATACAATAACAAAACCACCTCCAAATGTGAAGGCACTGAGAAGAAAGGTTGCTTTAAAAAGTTTCCACAATATAATAACTTTCTTTTCCTGTGTTTTCATAACAAAACCTCCTGTCTTACAAACAGACATATAAATTAGCCTTCCATATCATAACATAATTTATTAATAAAATGAAATTATAGTTATTTATTATATCATAAAAATATATTATAATAATGGAAAAAGTACAGTGAAATAAAGCGAATGTTGTAAATAGGTATAGATCTATACGTTCTCAATTATATATAAAAGAGGAGGATAAGGGTGCTTGATTTTCGTATGGATACATTTCTTGCTGTTTGCCGCTGTATGAATTATACGCGGGCGGCGGAGATGCTGAACATTACTCAGCCGGCTGTTTCCCAGCATATTCGGTATCTGGAAGAGGAGTATCAGACAAAGTTATTTGTGCAGAGGGGGAAAAAAATTGAGCTGACAGAAAGCGGGAAGCTTTTAAGGCAGGCAGTGCTTCGGATGCAGCATGACGTCCTGCATTTAAAGAAGGAAATTGGAAAGCAGCAAGGAAAAAGACGAAAGCTATGCTTTGGTGCTACGTTTACCATTGGGGAGCATTTGGTGCCGGAGCGGTTGCCTAGGCTGCTCGCAGAGTATCCGGGATTGTCGGTGGAGATTCGGCTTGGCAATACTATAGGACTTTTGGAGAGCCTGAATAAAGGAGAGCTGGAATTTGCTATTGTGGAGGGGAATTTTGCAAAACAGGAGTATGCACATATGTTATATAAGAAGGAACCGTTTCTTGCTGTCTGTGCACCATGTCACCATTTTGTAAAAGAGCCGGATTCCTTGGAGCAGCTTTTGTCGGAAACGTTGCTGGTACGAGAGGAGGGGGCGGGAAATCGAGAGATCTTGGAGAGAACTTTGCAGGGAAAGAATCTAAGTCTTGATGATTTTGCAGGTTGTATTGAAATTAATGATATACAAGCGATCAAGGAGCTTGTGATGCGGGATGTGGGAATTGGGTTTTTGTATCAAGCAGCGGCAGAGCGGGAGCTAAGAGAAGGGAGCCTGAAGCAGATTGTGTTGTCAGATTTTCAGATTCTTCATGATATGGCATTTGTCTGGATGAAGGGGAGCGTGTTTGAGGACTATTATAGGAAATGTGCAGAGCTGTTAAAGCCATAGTGTTTTATGTTTTCTGATAGGAGCAGGGAAAGCGTGTTCCCTGCTCGATTGTACATGGATGTGAAGTGGAAATTTATAGTTTTCTTAGATCTATTTGGTTGTTGTGTTGATATAGAAGTGCTGTGATTCCCAGTACTAGGATACAGATCCCAAGTTTTGCCAAATGAGCGTAGTGTGCTGGGGTGAAAAGTATGCAAGTCATGCATAATATAACAAAAAAGAAGGAGCCTAAACCGCCAAGTAGGGTGGAGGTACTTTGTTTGACTACATTTACTTCATTCTCCCAGTTCAGCACAGGGAAGTGAAGGTTTATGGTAATTCCGTAGACGCAGGAAAACAATAGCATAAGGATTGGTATCGTGAGCTGCCAGAACAAGGAAAGAGGTTCTGGTTTTAATGCCAGTGTAATCAGTACTTGTGATATAAGATAAAATGGCAGGACGAGGAGCAAATTCATTAAGATTTTCGCATCCAGTATGTTTTTGGTGGTAAGTGGAAGGGTTTTGGTAATCCAAAAGTTTTGACCTTCCATGGAGATGGACACGCAGGATGCTGTCATCATACAGGAAATAGCCGCCAAAAGAAATGGAGTCAGGCTGTTTAGGTCGTATGAGGCTGGCAAGTAGGCTGTTATGGTTTCTGTATCGACAAAAAGGAGTGCGCCGGAAAATAGGACTCCTATAATTGGTCCAATAATTGTGTTTGTTACATAGATGCTGGAAGAAAAGTACCGCTTAAATTCTTTTTTGCATAGTGCAGATAGCATGGAGGTTTCTTTTAATTGCTCCATATGATAGTTATGTCTGGCAAAGGTGCCGTGCAGATTTTGGTTGATGGGAGCGAAGCAGGCAGAGATAAGCGCTGCCGCCGCTGCAAAAATCAGCAGGGTAATTCCTGTAATAATGAGGAAGGATAAGAGGTTTCCTTCTATTATAGCATCACCTATCCATGTAGCAGGTGGATAGAGAAGTTTTAGTCCTGATACCATAGAAGAGATAAATTTCTTAAATATTTCCTGATTAATAGTACCATCTGTTGAAGTGAGCTGTGCAGAGGACTGGGAGAGAACGAGCATAATACCAAGGGCAGCGAATATAGATAAGATGGCTGACACAATGCTTTTATGTTTCATTCTGGAGGATATGCCTGTTATCAATGCACCAAGTAGAGTGGCTCCAACGATTGGGAGGCAGGGAACAAGCAGAGCGCCAAGTATTCCGAGCAGATAGAAGGATAGGGAAGGCTGTTCAGACCATGCATAGATGGTAAAGCCCGGCAGCAGCACAGCTAGTGTGATAATTGTGCCTTCTACATACATGCGCAGAAAACGGCTTACTACGATGGAAGCCTGTGTTATGGGCAGGGAACAGAGAATATCATAGCCATTTTTTCGGAATAGAACGCTGCCTGCTTTTAAAGTGCTTAAGAAAAAGATAAATAGGCTAGCGATGGTGAGCAAAAAAGCAGGGATATGCTCTGCCAGATCAAGCATTACAAGGGTATAAGAGATGCCGCTCATATAGCCAAAGAGTGCAAGGAGCAGTATGCCGTAAGATGCCACCATGATTATGGATTTCTTTTTTACAGCTTTTGTCTTGGAATGTCGAAGTAGATTTAGTCCAAATATATTGCATAGTTCTAGCCAGATCAAGGGTTTAGTTGGCGTTTTCATCCTTTATCACCTCCATAAATATAGATTCCAGAGATTGTCCGGGTTTTACAATCTGTTCCATGTTGCCGGAAGTAATTAATTTTCCATCCTTAATGATAGCAACCTTATTACATAACTTTTCTGCCACATCAAGGACATGTGTGGAGAAGAAGATGGCGCCGCCTTCGGCGCATATGGTATGCATAATTTGTTTAAGAAGAACAGAAGCTTTGGGATCAAGCCCAACAAAAGGCTCGTCTAGTATAAGCAGCTTGGGTTTATGCACCAATGCAGAGATAATCGCCAGCTTTTGCTTCATGCCGTGGGAATAGGTGGAGATCAGATCGCCAAGTGACTCCGTGATCTCAAAGTCAGCGGCATATTTGCTGATTTGTTGTTCTCTTTCGGCTTTTGTAACTTTAAAGATATCAGCGATAAAGCTGAGATATTGAATTCCTGTTAGAAATTCATATAGATCGGGATTGTCGGGTATATAGGCGATTTTTTGTTTGCATACGAGGGGATCTTTTTGTATATTGGTTCCGTCGATTAAAATCTCTCCTGAATCAAAATCGTGTATTCCTGCAACGCATTTTAGTGTGGTAGTTTTTCCAGCGCCATTATGTCCAATAAATGCATAGATATCGCCCGGCTGAATGGCAAGGCTAATATCCGTCACACCCTTGCTGCTTCCTTTATATTGTTTGGTTAAATGATTGATTGTGAGCATAGTTTTTCCTTTCATTCTGGATGTTTTTTTGTGAAGTCGTTGTATGTTTCAATACAGAAGCCGTGATGTCTGCACGAGGTGCAGGTCAGTTTTCTGAGACTGAATGTGTGTCTGGCAAAAAATGCTTCTTTTAGCTTAGGCTGAAATATCGTATGACATTGAGGGCAGATATAAGCTACATGTTTAAAATAATAGTGCGTGATAAGAGTGCCCAATGATACGATGAGGAGCAGCCAGCCCACAAAGGGAAGCCAGATTCCTTTGACAATCCACAGTATCAGCGATGTCACCTCGATAATGTCCAAGGGGATTCCGATGCCAAACAAAAGAAGCCTTAGCCTTGAAAGCTTTCGTCTGTTTTCCAATTTATATGCTATGTCACCTATGGATTCAACAGAAGAATGTTGCATGGTTTTTAGTTCTTTTGTAAGTATTCCCAATGTTTGAAGTTTTAGCTGGCGTTCATGGATTTCTTCCAGAAGGGTGGTTTCCTGCTGTTTGAGCGTGAGCAGAATGATTTCTTCAAAGTTCTCTTCTGAGAAAAGCTCAGCGATGCTGTTGAGCGGAAGGTCGATACTGCGCAGAAAGCATATAATCTTAAGCTTGCGCACATCATCTTCCGAATATAGGCGTCTGCCGCCCTCGCTGAGTTCACTGGGAGTAAGAATATTTCTGGAATCATAATATTGTACCGTTCTAACTGTAACATGACAGAGCTTGGCAATCTCTCCTGTTGTATATTTTGACATAGCGTTTCACCTCCTTACAGACGATACTACTATATAACGCGGCGTAACAAGCAAGATATGACGTAGGGTTATACAGAAAGAAATTTTGATTGGATATAAAGATAGGGTTATTATATCATGAGGAAAAGAGATTATCATTATTTTTTTGAGTATATGATATTTTTCCTATACCTTGTTCCCCTAACAGATCTATGGTATAATAAAAGTATCTATAATACCGAACGGATCGATATAGCAGGAAAGGCAGGCGTACATGAGAGTAAAGGAAATTGTTGTTAGAGGTATCACGATCGGCAGTGGTATGCCAAAAATTTGTGTTCCCATTGTGGGCAGGACGCAGGAGGAGATTTTTGCTCAAGCAGAGTATATCAAAACGTTAGCTTGTGATATGGCAGAATGGCGCGTGGACTGGTTTGACGATTATCAGGATAAGGCGTCGCGGCGTCTTGTGATGGAGAAGGTGCGGAAGATTCTTGGGGATATGCCCATTATTGCCACTCTGAGGACGAAGAAGGAGGGCGGCAATAAGGAAATCAGCTTTCCAGAGTACACGCGCATTAATTTGTTTATGGCAAAGAGCGGATATGTGGATTTTATTGATGTGGAGGGATTTTCATTTGGTGAGATCTCGGAGGAGTTGATCGGCGAAGCGCAGAAGGTAGGTGTTCGTGTGATTGTGTCAAATCATGATTTTAAGAAAACACCGTCAAAGGAAACGATGATAAATCGGTTGATGAAGATGCAGGAGATGGGGGCAGATATTTCAAAGATAGCCGTTATGCCGCGCACGCCTCAGGATGTGCTGGTGCTTATGGAAGCGACGGAGGAGATGGTGAGAAGCCATGCAACAAGACCAGTTATCACGATGTCCATGGCAGGACTTGGCGGAATTAGCCGCATGGCTGGGGAGATCTTTGGAAGTGCTGTGACCTTTGCAAGCGCTGGAACCGCATCTGCGCCCGGACAAATGGAGGCAGAAGAACTTAAAAAAGCGTTGGAGCTTCTGCATCAGGGACTAGAGCGTGTTTGAAAAATCATTCCTGCCATCTATACGCCCCGCTTTGCGTGATAGTTGCGCCAAATTCTGTCAACATAGCCCGCTATGTCTCCTTTTTTTGGCGCAAATCTCCCACAAACTGTGACGCACATCTGGCAGAAAGCATTGTTCAAACGTGCTCTAAAACAAGAAGCTGGATGATCATACAAATCGGCTGCTGTTTTATTAACAGCAGCCGATTTTCGCATAAGCACTCAAACGAATAGGTCAGCTAAACTGACAGGCACGAGTACAAAGAAGAATTTTCCCTTACTCGCTTTTGCAATCCTGCATACTGCACGGACATAAAAGGATATAATATGGTTATAACCGCTCACGTCCTGTGCTAGATAACAACGATTGTCACAAAAGAGTGCTCTGTGCAATTTCTATTATACAGAAGCAGCGAACGAAAAGCTGTGTGCTTTTGCTAACTGTTCTGCTTGGCTCTATTAGATAGAACCGCCGGATTTCATCTGCTCTTCCTGACGCTTAATCATCTGACGAACCATCTCGCCACCTACGGAGCCAGCCTGAGCGGAAGTTAAATCTCCGTTATAACCCTGCTTTAAAGGTACACCGATCTCAGATGCAACCTCCATCTTGAAACGATCCAATGCCTCTCTAGCTTCAGGAACCTCTGTTCTGTTAGAACCAGTGTTATTGCTTGCCATAGTGTTTCACCTCCATAATATTTTCAAAAAATTTTCTGATTGACTGTCCGGTCATCACATAAGCGGTGCCGTCCTTTTGTCATTCAGAGCCGATGGGCACCTGCTTTGTGAAGCCTGTGTTCCTTCGACTTGATATTATTATGAGCAGAAACAAAGACAATATGTTGGAAATTAATGGGGTTTAACACATGGAACGTTTAATAATATCCATGCCTTTTATTAAGAGTTCATCTGGTATGGTAAGCGCGGGCATTAATTTAATAACACGATTTCCGCGTCCTGCGCGCTCGATAATCAAACCATTTTCAAAGCAAGTCTTAGTGATGGCAGCAGCGCGCTCGCCGGACCCTACATCGATCCCAAAGATACATCCAATGCCGCGAATTTCAATATTTTCACCAGCGATTTGATGCGTGAGATAATCGCGGATAATGGTTTCTTTGCGCACGGCTTCTTTTTCTATTTGATGCTCCAGCATAAAGATCAGTCCCGCCTTTGCAGCAACGATGGCGAGCTGATTTCCACGGAAGGTTCCATTATGTTCGCCGGGTGTCCAGATATCAAGCTCTGGTTTAAACAGCGTAAGAGAAAATGGAAGACCATAGCCTCCAATGGATTTTGACATAATCACAATATCAGGCACAATATTAGCGCGCTCAAAGGAGAAAAAGGTTCCGGTGCGAGCACAGCCCACCTGAATATCATCCACAATCAACAGAATATCATATTTGTCGCAGAAGCTTCTGACACCCTTCAGCCATTCCTTTTCAAATACATAGATGCCGCCTTCCGCCTGAACCGTCTCGATAATCAGTGCGGCAGGTTTTTCAACGCCAGAATGGTCGTCCGTGATCAAAGTCTCCATATATTGAATGGTGTCCAGCCCTTCGAACATATAGGGAGCTGGTATATGAGTCACATTTGTTAATGGAACACCCGCACCGCCGCGGCTGTCCCGGTCGCTGGTCAGCGCGAGGGAGGCGAGCGTCATACCATGAAAGCATCCCATCAAGCACCAGATATTTTCTCTTTTCTTCACCTTGCGAGCAAGCTTTAAAGCAGCCTCCACCCCATTTGTGCCGGTTGGTCCGGTAAACATAATCTTATAATCCAGTCCCCGCGGCTTTAAAATGGCTTCTTCAAAATATGCAATAAAATCTGCCTTGGCGTCCGTCATCATATCAAGAGCATGTAAAATGCCATCGTTTTGCAGATAATCGATCAGCTTTTCCTTGATAAAATCGTTGTTGTGTCCATAATTGACAGCACCTGCGCCGCAGAAGAAATCAATGTATTCTTTTCCGTCCGTGTCCGTGATAATGGAGCCCTTGGCGCGGGTAAAGACAGCCGGAAAGCTTCGGCAATAGGAGCGCACCTCAGACTCATAGGTCTGAAAAATATCTTTCTGATCCATAATGGTAATCCTCTTTTCTTTATTCTAATCATACAATATTAGTATTTTAACTTTTCATTCTCAAATTCAGCGAGACGCTTTCGATAGGAAGCCATAATGGTTTCCTCATGAGCGAGCACAGGTTTTTCTATGCCAAGCAAGGAGAGCAGGTATTTTACAAACAGCGGATTTAACAGCAAAAATGGACCTACTGTGTAGGTTCCGAAAAAATGATTTTCCTTTAAGCCCTCTAACATGCTGGAGGGATGGATGCCGCAGCCGCGGATCACTTTATAAAAATACTGCCCAGAGTTATCTCCATAGGTATGAGAGAATTGTGCCTTAAAGCCTACCAATCGAATCCCCTCATATTCGCCGAGAATCAGAGAATTATAGCGGTGAAGCATATCCCTCTTGGCGTGCTGAGGAAATATACCAAGTCCCTCCACACGGCTTCCGTCTTCATTTTCAATATAAGCTTCAAACACCTCCATCGCATTTCCGGTAAGCAGAAATACACAGCCTCTGCCAATTAATTCCACAAGTTTTTCCTTGTGGGGCTTTAGCGCGTCGATGGCGAGAGCCTGTTGGCTTTCTGTCATAGGCCCCATATAAATCATGGAAACCTCCCTAGAAAGAAAGACCGGCGGATCGGTAAGGCTGGTGTCAATAAATTCTGCCTCTGCCGCACATTCCTTTAAATAGTGAATATTCATTCTATCACCGAATAGGTTGGCAATCTCAGGAAACAAAGACTCTACAATAATCGGTTTTTTTGACTTATCCATCAGCCTTCCCTCCTCTCCGCTTTATTTTTTAGAAGAGCCACCGTCTTATCGCGCACATTCATAGCTTCCTTGGCAGCATACAGCTCATGCAGGATAAATATCTTGTCTGTGCCGAAAAGAGACAGAGAATCAGGCGCGTCAATCTCTTTGGGCACACAGATCAGTCGTTCCTCTGGAATTCCCGTCATAAGCAGGCGCAGCTTATAGTCCTCACAGCGCACGCCGCTGATAATAATCCGACGTATGGACTCCTCATTTAAAAATTCAAAATCAGCATCATAAATCCATGTCATAATTTCAGAAGAATTGACACGGTCAAATACATCATCCAGCATCAGAATAATTTCCTTCTGCCCTTTTTCCTTTCTAACATAATCAAACACACAAGAGCAGGCAATAGGATTCTGTCCCTTTGCCATGTGGGTGATCACCTGTGTGCTGCCAACCGTCTCACAAGAATAGCGGGATTCCACGATAGCGAGCTTTGAGAAAGCAGCCTGTACCTGATTAACAGATAGACCAAACTCTCGCAGCAGTGCGATGGCAGTGAGCTGATTATAGATATTAAAAATACTGTTTGTAATAAGCGGATAGCACTCTTCCTCTGCTGTGTGGCGGATAAGAAGTGTATGCTTCTCAAAATCCGGCATGGCGATGTAATCACTTTCAGGGGAAGCAAAACCGCATGATGGACAGTAAGCGTTGCCAATATGATGATAACGCACATAACGGTAGGCAAGGGTATGATGGCATTTGGGACAAATGCGCATATCGTTAATGATATTTATGCTCTCTGGCAAATCCGTATTCATAGGCGCAATAGAAAAATAGGTGCGCTTATTTTCCGGCGCCAAGCCCGCACTGATCAGATCGTCCGCATTTAGGATAAGGTGAGATTCGGAAGGCAGGCTATCTGAGATAATGCGAAAGATAAATTCTGCATGTGCATTGCGGTGAATCGAATCTCGAAACAAATTTGTGCAGACTGCATAGGTGGGCTTTATATAAGGATAGATAAGCTTTGAGCTGCGCTCATCAATCTCAAATACAGCGATAGATTTCTTTGCCTTACCTGTAACTGTGCTGCCACCTATCAGAGCACTGGCGATCCCGGCGTTGATATTCGAGCCGGCGCGGTTATTAAGAACATCAAAACCATTTGCCGTCAGCGCATCGATTATCATATTACATACAGTAGTCTTTCCGTTTGTCCCAGTCACGCTGATAATCGTGTCCGGCTTGTCAATTTGTCCGAGGAAATCCGGGCACAGTTTTATCGCCAGCTTACCGGGAAAGTAGCTGGCGTTCATTCCAAATAATTTTTGTGTAAGCATTGCTGTCTTGCTGATAAGCAGCGCAGACAGAAAACGCAGATTTTTTTTCATGTCTTGTCCTCTTTTCGGGGATGATTACTCTTATTATGTTCCTCTCATCATTTTTCCAATATACTCTAGCTACTTTACCACAAAATAGAGGAATTATCCATATTAAAATAGGAAAATATGACATTTGTTCTATGGATGTTGGATCGATTCCTTAATCTGCTCAGAAACCGCAACGTTTTCCAATATACGCACCAGCTCCAGTCCAAGATCAATCGCAAAGCCAAGCCCGCGAGCTGTGATAAACTGTCCATCCGTCACAACACCAGATTTTTCCATAATAGCCCCCATACATTTTTCTTCAAATCCCGGATAGCAGGTGGCATGTACACCATTAAGCAGGTGCAGCTCACCATACACAATAGGAGCAGCACAGATGGCAGCTAGGTATTTGCCATTTTTGTGGAGAGTGCGGATCAAAGTACTGAGACCTTCATGTGCGGCGAGATATTTCGTTCCCGGCATACCACCCGGCAGGAAAAGAAGATCGGCATCCGAGAAATCCATATCCTGAAACAGAGCATCAGCCTGCACAGTAATGCTGTGCGAACCTGTAACATATTTATTATTTGTGATAGAAACCATAGTCACGTCAATATTTGCTCTTCGCAGAATATCAACGACAGCCAGACATTCAACCTCTTCAAAGCCATTTGCTAAAAATGTATATACTTTACTCATGGGAAACCTCCTTTTGTTTAATAAGAATCATGACGGAATAATAAGAAAAGTATTCTGTCAAATACACTATAACAATATATTCCATATCTTGCAAGCATAAAGTGAGAAAAGATCTGTGATAGTTCGGTCCGTCAAGAGCAGTATGAGAAAAGCAAGCTTGTTTTTCTTTACAACTATTGTAATATATCCGTTTGTAAGAATTACTTGCATACTCATTGGCGAGAATGGTCCGCATAGCCAGCTCTTATAGTCAAAACATAAACATTTATAAATATTTGAAATATAAGATATATTTCATTATCTGGACTCTTAGGGGAATTCGTGTTATAATTATGGTTAAAATTGGCTGATTGGTGTTTGTACTTTTCAACGAGATAGAGGAGGCAGGGCAGATGTTAAAAGAATTAGTTTTGAAAAATCGAACATATAGACGCTTTTTTGAGGATGAAGCTGTCTCGGAGGATGTATTAAAACAGCTTGTGGATCTGGCGAGAACAGTTCCTTCCACAGCGAATTCTCAAGCTCTTAAATTTGCATTTATCACGGAGGAAAAAGATAGAGAGAAGGTATATGAAAATCTTGGCTGGGCAGCGGCTCTGAAAGATTGGAATGGTCCAGAGAAAGGGGAGCGGCCTCCTGCTTATATTTTGGTGCTGTGCGATCAAAGTCTTGCTAAAAATAAACCTATTGACGATGGAATTGTGGCACAGACGATTTTGTTGGGTGCTTGCGAAAAAGGACTTGGCGGTTGTATTTTTGGAAATATAAAACGCAAGGAGCTTTCTGCGGCACTTGGAATCCATATGGAACAGTTTAGTATTGATTTGGTGATTGCAATTGGAAAACCAAAAGAAACGGTTGTAATCACAGAGATCGGTGAAGATGGTTCCACTAACTACTATCGAGATGAGAAGCAGATACATTATGTACCAAAAAGAAGTTTAGAGGATTTAATTATAAAATTGCCAGAATAATGATGAATTCGGTTTTCTAAATAGGTTATATTTGTTGTTAAGATGTTGATAGTATGTTCGGAAAATTGTATATGTATCAGGATTCAGTAGAAATTTTCTCTACTTTTATAAAACTGTAGATTTATGTAAAAGAAATTATTAGAATCATTTTCGAGAAAGGTCCGCATAGCCAGCGCAGCTATTTCCTCCGTCAC
>CAMWWW010000007.1 GCA_947178015.1 uncultured Clostridia bacterium | reverse complement strand
GGGTGACGGAGGACTATAGGCGATTCTCTGCGCGGACCTTTCTCAAAAATGATTACACAAATCGCCTTATCACAAAACTCTCTACCTTGTATTCATCGACATTTTTTTGTGGACAATGTGGATAACTCAGTGTATAACTTATTTTACACAAAATATCGACACATTTCGCTGTGGATAAGTTTGTGGTTTATTCATTTTTTTTGTGGTTATTCAATTCTTATGCATATTTTTACATAATACACTTCTTTTTATAACACGATAAGGGACACTTCGCCTAAAGAAGTGTCCCTTGTGTTATCGTACTTTCTATGTATAGATTAATCAATGATATTCACTGCTCCGTAAATCGTCCTGTAGTTTAGGCTGGATATTTTGATTCCTGTTCTTGCCGTGCTGGCATGTACAACTTGTCCATTTCCAATGTACATAGCAACATGTCCAATTTCATTCTGATTATACGGTTCTGGATAGAAAATCAGGTCTCCCGGCTGAATCGAGTCAAGAGAAATCACACGTCCGTCAAAGTACTGAAGGCTCGCGCGCCTTGTCAGATTATATCCGAACTCCTGATATACCAGCTTTACAAAACCAGAGCAATCGGTTCCATTCGAAAGGCTGTTTCCGCCATATACATATGGGCAGCCTACATACTGTAATGCGAAGGATACAATCGCCTCTCTCAGCGCCGCGTTGGAAGAATCCGCTGGTATGCTGTCTGCCACAGCGTCTTGCGCTTCCTGTGCCTGCGCCTGCTGCTCTGCACGTCTTGCCTCTGCCTGCGCAACCTGTGCCGCCTGATATGCCTGACGATCTGCTTCTGCTCTGCGTCTTGCTTCCTCCTGTTCAGCTAATTTTGCATTTTCTTCTTCTATGGAAATTGCTACATCAAATTCTACCACAATGTCCAGATAATCCATGGATACCCAGCCATTTGTGGAGGCATCTACCTCAATCTTCGCCCAGTTATTCTCCTCCTCCATAATCACAAACTCTTCACCAAGAGGAACTGCTGTAATGCGATCGTAGCTGATATCTGGACCAGTCCTTACAAATAGAGTTGTTGTATTCACTGTCGCAACTTTCTTCGCAAGCTCGTCCACAAGTGCCTCCGCCTCAGCACCTGTCACAAAATATTCTGCCTTAATATAACCCTCTACATTGCCGGACTCAATTCTGTACCAGTCATCCACGCGCTCTAAAATAGTAGCGGCACAGCCATCGTAGATCTTTCCGACAATCTCACAGTCTGTATTCGGCTCCACTCTGACGTTAACGTAATCGTTCACTCTGGAAACAGCTATATTTTCGTACTCAGACTCCACAGGAACCTCTGCTGGAATCCCTACCACTGGATTCTCAAGCCCTTCCTGACTGGAAGATGCTGTTCTTGCATAGTAGCTGTCTAGTGCCATATCCATCCCGGCAACCGGCTTTTCTGCGTCAGAATTCACTGCCATCGCCTGCATAGAAAATCCCGCTGTTAAAATGGCAACTGCCAGACAGCAGGACATAGATGTATGTACCAATTTTCTAATTATCTTATAGTTTCTCATGGATTTCCTCCGTATATATGAATTAATTATCCTATTTGTTACAAAATTATTACGCGATACGTATTGATTATAACAAACATCCTTCTCCTTGTCAACATAAAGGGAAAATTTTTTTAGTACTAAGGTAACAGAATATTACGATTCACAGCCAATCCTTCCTTACCTCATTGGCTGTGAATCGTAATCACATTCTATATTGATTTATAATCCATTTAGGTATCGTTCCACGGCTGCAATTACATTTGCACCGTCTGAGACGGCTGTCGCAATCTGCCTTACCTGCTTGGTTCTGACATCGCCTGCTGCGTACAAGCCGGGCAGAGCGGTTCTTCCATCCTCCCCTGCCTCAATATAGCCCTGCTCCTTATCAAGTACCTGTTCCGGCACTCCCGCCACATTTGGCTCCATGCCTATGGCGACAAAAACGCCGTCCACTGGAAGCTCCGTCTGTATGTCTTTTTCCACATCCCTCAGCTTTAGATGGCTCACCTGCTCCTCGCCCTCTACACTTTCCGGCACCATATTCCAGAGCACCTCCACCTTCTCATTTTCTAGCACTCTATCTGCAAGTGCTTTTGCGGCGCGCAGGGTGTCACGCCGATGAATCAGATACACCTTTTTGCAAAGCCTTGACAAAAAGATAGCGTCGCCTACCGCCACATCACCGCCGCCGATCACTGCCACCGTGCGATCGCGGAAAAATGCCCCGTCGCATGTCGCGCAGTAGGATACTCCATTGCCCCGCAGCCTCTCTTCGCCGGGAATCCCAAGCATACGATGAGACGCCCCAGTCGCTATAATCACACACTTGGTCAGATATTCTTTCTCCTCTGTTTTTACGCACCAGTCCTCTTCCTGCCTCGCCAGCTCCTGCACTTTTCCTTCTGCAAATTCTGCTCCCATAGACACAGCATGCTCCCGAAATTTCATCGCCAAATCAAAGCCGTTCATTCCGGGAAGTCCCAAGTAATTATCTACTTCTGCGGTCGTGACAATCTGTCCGCCGCCCATATATTCTTTTTCCAGCAAAAGAGCCTTCAGCTTTGCTCTTTCTGCATAGACTGCCGCCGACAGTCCCGCCGGTCCGGCACCGATGATAACAACATCATATTTTTCTTTCATCTCATGCCTCATTTCTTTACAATATAATCTCTATTATACCAATATTCCCAGATGCTCCAGCAATATTTTGCTTCCCATTAGAATCAGCAGAATACCTCCTGCCAGCTCTGCCTTTGTCTTAAATCTTGCCCCAAATACATTTCCTATCTTGATGCCTGCCGCCGACAGCCCAAAGGTGAACAGGCCAATCAAGCATATTGCAGGAATAATGTCAACCTTCAAAAATGCAAATGTCACTCCGACTGCCAGCGCGTCGATACTGGTCGCCACCGCAAGCAGCAGCATCGTCTTAACATCAAAGGAATCATTGAGATCCTCCGTCTCCTCCCTCGACTCCTTCACCATATTTAAACCTATAATGGCAAGCAGCACAAATGCAATCCAATGATCAATCGTTTCAATCTGCTCCCTAAAATTTACACCCAAAAGATACCCGGCAAGAGGCATCAATGCCTGAAAGCCTCCAAAGTATATTCCTGCCTTCCACGCATTTTTCCACTCCATCTGTTTCATAGAAAGCCCCTTACAGATGGACACGGCAAATGCATCCATGGAAAGCCCGGCCGCTATCACCAGTAACTCCCAAATTTTCATGTTTCCTCTCATTTCTATGCTGTGCCAAAGTGTTCCTAAACATGATTTTTGTCAGATATATGGCACAATATGCTGGCAATTTTCAAAAATCTTTTTGTGCACAGTCAGAAAGAATCCCGCAAGCGGGATTCCTTTTATATAAAGCTGCAATTATCCAAAAGCTCCGCCACGCAGAAGAAATCCTCCTTCGCGAGATCAAAGCACTCTAATAGTCTGGGCGAAAACTTTCCACATTCCCCATTCTTAATCATCTGAACAGCCAGATCATGGGTAAATGCTTCCTTATATACACGTCTGCTGACAAGCGCATCATATACATCGACGAGAGATACAATCTGCGCGCTGACTGGGATCGCTTCTCCCTTAAGATGATCTGGGTAGCCCCTTCCGTCATAGCGCTCATGATGGTGCCTGCATATATCATAACAGTCACGATAGAACTGATTATCATCCTGCTTAAATTTCTCAAGAAGCTCTGCTCCATAAATACAATGCTTCTTCATCACCTCAAATTCTTCATCTGACAATCTGCCCGGTTTTAAAAGTATGGCATCCGGTATCGCTATCTTGCCAATATCATGAAGGGCAGAAGCGCGGATAATGGATTCTGCATCTTCGTCAGATAAGTGGTACTCAGGAAAATATTTCTGAAGATATTTTAACATAATCCTAGTAAAAAACTTCACGCGGCGAATGTGCTCTCCTGACTCCAGACTTCTGAATTCAACAACAGAGCTTAGAGCATTGACAAGAAATTCATTGTTATTGCGCAGCTTCTCTTCGCTTTCCATCAGCTTTCTAGTACGCTCGGCAAGCTTGCGCTCCATCTCATTCCTGCTCTCATACAGATCCACAATATTTCTGGTTCGGCGCATTACCACGCGCGGAGCAAATGGTTTATATATAATGTCTGACACTCCATAGTCATAAGCCCTTTCATCACTCTCTGCCGTCGCCTCTCCTGTGATCAGTATAACCGGAAGATGATTGGTATAATCTCTTTCTGACATATAAGCAAGAACTCCAAAACCATCCATCACCGGCATCATCAAATCTAAAAAAACAACCTTCAGCCTGACATAGTTATCCTCAATCAGCTCTACAGCCTCTGCTCCGTTTGACGCCTCCAGAACCTCATATTGCTCCTCGAAAATATTTGCCAATATCGCTCTGTTTACCTCTTCGTCGTCAACAATCAGAATCCTGTCTCTTTCCATATCTTTTCCTCCTGCCCAAACTGTGCTTTTTCATCTTGCTTTATAACGGCGTTCTTACTTATTATAATATAGATCCTTCGCTTTTGTCTATAATATCTTTCGAGATTCTTTCAGATACGAAACCCATTGCCCTCTTTCTGACACTGGATCTCCTTTAGATCCGCCAATGTCATCTGATCGATCACCGATCGAATCGCGCTGTCCAACTTCTTATATAACTCAATCGTCGCACATCTGTCGGCTCTCTCACACTCATCCTGTTCCTCTGAAAGACACGGAGCTGGCGCGAGATCTCCCTCCATAAGTCTCAGTATCATCCCCGCCGTGTACTGCTCAGGACGCTTCGCCAGACGATATCCACCCTGAGCACCGCGCACACTTTTCACATACCCGGCACGACTCAGCACAGTTATAATCTGCTCCAGATATTTATCCGATATTCCCTGCCTCGCAGCGATCTCTTTTATCTTAATATACTGCCCGTCATCATTTATCGCCAGATCCAACATCAGGCGCAGGGCATATCGTCCCTTCGTTGAAATCCTCATATGCAATACACCTCTTCACGGAATAGTATATCCAACTTTTACTATCAAGTCAACACAAAAACATGCTCTCTGCCCATCTCTAAATTTTCTGCAAACATTCTTTTTTTGCCTGATTTTGCTTAATCACCGTTCCTAGCTTCTCCAAATCCTTCTGCGGTATCCATGCCTTGTTGTTATTATAATAATGATTCACCAGCTTAAAAAACTTCTCAGGATATAAAAATAAAAGCTTTAACACCTGTTTTTCCTCTGAAGAAAGCGCCAGATACTTCTCATATTCAGACAGCATCATCCGAAAAAGCCTAATGTCCCAGTTATGCTTTTCCTGTATTTTACGCATAAACAAATAAAGATCGGTAAGCTGCAAATCCACGGAAAGCTTATCAAAATTTACAACAGCGATCCGTTTGCCGTCCATTAAAATATTATGCTGATTATAGTTTCCATGACATAGCTGCTGTTCGGAATTCGCCTGAGCCTTAAGATCCTCATAACCCGATTGCTCCAGAAGCTTTAAGGATTGCTCTCCCTGTTCAAAAAATTCCTCAAAGCTTTTCAATGTCTGAAGCTCAAATTCATTTTTTTTCTGCTTGGTGCGCATATAAGTCCGCACCTTTTTCAGCAGCCTCTGATGCTTTTGCATCGTATCTTTTAAAGACGGCGCCATAAAACGGGAAAGCCCCTGTCTGCACTCTGTGGAAAGCCCTCTGGAAACCTCCCGCAAAGCAGCGTGAAGCCTCGCAAGCTCACCAACTGCCAGAAGAATCTCCGATGTATTTCTCACATCACATTCCTTACATTCAAACCAGCTCTTAACAATATATTTTGTCCCATCTGTATCAATAGATAAGATTTGATTGGTTTTATTTTTTAGATATCCATCTACACTTCTTTCTGCTTTCTTCAGTCCTCTTAAAATCTCATCCTCGATCGAAAGGCGGAGCAGGGAACCGTTATATTCTTTTAGAAGAACGAGCCCCTTATCTGTTTCGCAAAGCATAGCGCCCCTGCCTCGTACACTCCTTATTACTTGAAAATCATATTGCTCTAATACACTCGTGCTTCTCTCACTCACCGCTGCCCCTCCAAAGATTACTGTTTACTCTGTTTCTATCTTATGAAGGGCAGGCTTTTCATATGCCAGCTTTCTTTCTAAGCACATCCGATCTTCTCGGTATCCTATAAAAAGAAATTTCTTTTCGAGAGGAACCTGCCTATCTGGTTCGCTCCATTATATTATATTCACAAGCTCAGATAAAAGTTTCTCCCTTGTATTGTACTCAGGCTTTTCAAGCACTAGGTACAGAAGCTGTCTCAATTTATCGCCAAGCTCCTTGCCCGGCTTTATACCTGCTTCTGTAAGGTCCCTGCCATTGACAGCAAGCTCCTTGATAGACAGACAATCCCCCGCCTTTTTTATCTCTCTGTACAGCCGCTCTGCCTCCTCCGCCTTCTGAAGCCTCAAAAGATAAGGAAAAATATCTTCCCCCATCTCCACAATCTGCCTTCGAAGCGTTGGTTTATCCATGCTAAGCGTATCATATTGATGCTCTGAAAGTCTAGATACATATTCTATAGTATGATTATCAAATTTTAAGCCCCTTAAAAGCGCCTCCGTCCTCGCGCGCCTAGTTCCCAGTGAAGCTTCCAAAACAGAAAGAAATACCGTATACCGCAGGATACTATCTGCCTCCGTCTCACAAAGCCTACTTAGCATCTTCCCGCCATCTGTCCTATCATATCCTCGGGCAAGCTCTGGCAGCACCTGCTTGCCCAAACCAAACGAAAAAAACTTCTCCGCCATCTGTGGGTTGGGGGATAACAAAAGCTTTGTAAGCTCCGCCTGTATCCGCTCCTTGCTGACTTTGCACAGACTAGGCGCCAGAGCGCGGATTGCATCCTGTGTCTGCTCCTCAATCTCAAAGCCAAGCTGTGCGGCAAAACGGACTGCCCGCATCATACGAAGCGCATCCTCCGTAAAGCGTTCTTTTGCTTCCCCCACACAGCGAATTTTTCCATCCTTCAAATCACTGACACCATCAAACAAATCCACCAATCCGCGCTCAGGATGATACGCCATCGCATTAATCGTAAAATCCCGCCTCTTTAAATCCTCTTCCAGATTCAAAGTAAATTCCACCGATTTTGGATGCCTTCCATCCTCATATTCTCCATCAATCCGATAAGTTGTCACCTCATACCCACAACGGTCAAGCATCACAGTAACTGTTCCATGGGCGATTCCTGTGTCTATGGTTCTTCGAAAGATCTGCTTCACCTGAGCCGGATAGGCAGAGGTAGTAATATCCCAATCCCCCGGTTCTCTGTGAAGTATCGTATCCCGCACACATCCTCCAACAGCATATGCCTCAAAGCCATGTTCCGACAATTTCTCTATAATATACTCCACCTGCGGCGGCAGATAGATAGTTATATCCTCCATTCCTTACTCCTATTCCCTTTTCTCCTCGCTATATTGCGCCGCATATCTCACAAAAGTCTTAAACAATACCATTGTCTTTTGATCCCTCTGCGCTGTCCGTTCTGGGTGCCACTGTACGCCGACGCAAAAGGGCAGCTCCACAGATTCGATCCCCTCTATCACGCCATCTGCGCTCTTCGCACTAACCCGAAAGCTCTCTGGCACCTTTTTTACAGACTGATGATGAAAGCTGTTCACCATAATCTCCTGTGCATGATAGATCGCAGCCAGCTTTGTGTCAGTGACAAGCTGAACCATATGTGTCTCACACCAGTCCGGCGCCTTCTGCATATGTCGCACGCGAGGCGCACGTTTTAGCATTGTGTCTATATCCTGATAGATACTGCCACCCGATGCCGCAGCCATAATCTGGATTCCCCTGCATATGCCAAGCATTGGCAGCCGTCTCTCCTCCGCCATCTGGCAAAGCCTTATCTCAAAGCTATCCCTCTGCGGCAGGATCATCCCCATCTCAAAGCCATCCAAAGGCTCCTCTCCCCAAAAATGCGGATGCATATCACCTCCGCCGGCAAATAGAATCCCATCCAATCTCTTCACATAATTTCCTTCCCTGCCGACGGACTCATCCGAAGGAAGCAGAACAGGTATTCCTCCTGCCTGAGAGATACATGCTGCATAACTTGTTTTAGAGAAATACGTTCCCTCCTGCATAGCAAGGCTGGTTGTAATGCCGATCAGCGGATACTTCATAAAACTCCTCTTCTGCACTTATGCACAACGCAAGAAGTGCGATTCCTTTTCATTTTATAATATTCCCTTCCAGATTACAATATCCATGCATAAATATATAAGGGTAACTGCTTATGGATTTAATAATATATGGTTAGTGCACAATCGTTTTGTATTTCATTTTCGGAAATGATCCGCATAGCCAGCGCAGCTATTTCCTCCGTCACCCCGTTCTCGCTTAGTATCCGCTGCATTTTTCACTAAGCGAGAGCGGGGTGACGGAGGACTATAGGCGATTCTCTGCGCGGCCCCTTCTCGAAAAAAAACGCCCCGCCGAGTCATAGAAACAGCGGAGCGTATGTATTGTATTGAACCGGTTGCATCACCTAATACGTTTTTAAACTACAACCATATCTGATACAGCCAGATAATCGCTGGCATCGTCGCAATGCACACCAGTGTTGTCACAAAATAGATGGCACTGGCATATTCGGAATCTTTATCATAGACCTGCGTCATCTGCATAACCGACGCCGCCATGGGCGCAATCGCAGCTAACAGGCTAATCAGCAGAATTGTATTTCCATTTGACACCAGCCATTCTGTCCGGCTCACCTTTATCAGAAAAAGGATAATAAATGGATACAAAAGCATCTTTATAAATACCATCAGATAGATTCTCTTAAATAGGAACACCTTCTTTAAAGCCATCCCTGCTATTATCATACCAGCGACCAACATGCAGACTGGGCCAAGCATGGCGGTCAACATTTCCATTGTTTCTACCACCAGCGCTGGAAATTTTAGCCGGAACGCAAACATGAAAATCCCGATAAGAGACGCAATCATATTTACGTTGAGCAGCATTTTTCTGAGGCTGACAGATTTCTCCTCACAGATCATCATCCGGCCGTGAGACCACAGAAAAATTGCCTGCACGACCATATAGCCGCTGGTATATACCAGCCACTCTTTTCCAAATAGGGAAAGTACAATGGGCACAATTAGATTTCCGGCATTTGTATATATGACCGAAGCTTGTTCAAGTCCACTGAGATGAAAAACCTTTTCGAGCAGCCACGTAAGCACAATATATACAATATGTATCACAAAGGCCGCCGCAAAAGCAAGTAGCAGCCCGTTTTTTATATCATCTGAATACGTAATCTGAAACGCATTAATTACCACACATGGATTTAACAGATATAGTGCAATTGCAGATAATACTTTGCTGTCTCTCGTTTTGAGGATTTTCAATTTTACAAGTAAAAATCCCAGAAAAATGATTAGAAACAACTCTGCGATCTGTTTTGCCAAGAGTACTGCAATCATACCTCTTCTTCCTTAAATAAAGCTGCGCCGTTTGTCTCAATGATGTGCTTGTACCAGTAAAAGGATTTCTTTTTATATCGGTTATAGGTGCCTTTCCCAAAATCATCTGCATCTACATACACGAAGCCGTATCTCTTGCTCATCTGCTTTGTGCTTTCTGAAACAAGATCAATACAAGCCCACGAGGTGTAGCCTAACAGCTCTACGCCATCCTCATAAATTGCGTCATACATCGCTTTAAAATGCTCTTTGTAATATTCGATATGGTAGTCGTCATTTACGGTATAGGAGCCGTGTCCGTCTTCCACAAGCTCGTCCTTTGCTCCCAATCCATTTTCCACGATAAATAATGGTTTTCGATATCGATCATATAAATCTACCAGCGATATGCGAAGTCCGGTGGGGTCCACCTGCCATCCCCATGCGCTTGTGGATAGATAAGGGTTTTTGATTGCGGTTATTGTGTTGCCCGCGGTGGTGGCGAGACCCTCCGTGTTTTTCGCGACACAGCTTGACATATAGTAGGAAAAGGAGATAAAATCTACCGGATATTTTTTCATATACTCCAAATCCTTTTCTTCCATAACAATGTTCAGACCGTGATTTTTAAATCGCGCCAGAAGATATGCGGGATATTCTCCAAATACCTGTGTATCGCTGTAACAGTATATCGCTCTCATTCTCTGCTGTGCCTCAAGGACATCCTCCGGCTTGCAAGAATATGGGTAATAGGTCAGTTTCGTCAGCATACATCCCACCTGCGAATCTGGGATAATCTCATGACAAATTTTTGTCGCCAGCGCGCTCGCCACAAACTGATGGTGCATGGACTGGAAAATTACTCCCTCCCAGTTTTTGTCCTGAAAACGGTCTTTGATAAGGCCTCCTGTTGTAAATGGATGGCGTATCATGCTGTCCACCTCATTAAATGTTAGCCAGTATTTTACCTTATCCTTGTATCTTTTGCAGATTGTCTCGACAAATCGACAGAAAAAATCAATGGTCTGCCGGCTGTACCAGCAATTATATTGTAAGACTAGATGCAATGGCGGCTCATAATGAGACATGGTTACCAATGGCTCTATCCCGTATTTTCTGCACTCGTCAAACACATTATCATAAAACTGTAGCCCCTCTTCGTTGGGCTGTTCGTCGTCACCGTTTGGAAAGATTCTCGACCATGCAATGCTCAGCCGAAATACCTTAAATCCCATTTCTGCCATTAGTGCGATATCTTCTTTATAATGGGAATAAAATTCGCTGCCATGCCGCTTGGGATAGTTTACCATATCCTCAGGATGCTCCATGGCAGCCTTGACATCCTCACTCGTTATCTCGTTATGCTTCTCATAATTGGTTACATCTACATCAAAGTATGCCCTCGCACAGTCGGAAACACTCCATCCCTTTCCGCCCTGCCCAAATCCTCCTTCGTATTGGTTTGCAGCCGTCGCGCCGCCCCATAAAAAGCCTTCTGGAAATCTTTTCTTCTCCATTTAACCCTCCAAGCTTTCTCCATTTGTTGTGATAACTTCTTTGAACCATTCGTAGGAATCTTTTTTTCTTCTTTCCAGCGTGCCGGTTCCGTCGTTGAAGCGATCGACATATACAAAGCCATATCGTTTTCTCATCTCGCCGGTTCCTGCGGAAACGACGTCAATTGGACCCCAGTACAGATATCCCATCAGATTGCAGCCGTCCTGAATCGCTTCATCCACCTGAACCAGATGATCCTTCACATATTTTCTGCGGAAGTCGTCGGCAATCTTTCCATGTTCATCTGGACCTTCATCCAGCCCAATTCCATTTTCTACGATAAAGAGAGGAAGCCCATATTCATCATTTAAAATATTGCAGACATAGCGAAGACCCTTGGGATCAATGGGCCAGCACCATGGCTTCGGCGAACATCCTTCTAAATATGGATTTTCTATGCCGGCTGCTCCTCCTGTATCCACCGTGATTGAGCCGTCCGATTTGTATACGGCACTTCGATAATAACTAAATGCAATATAATCCACCGTATTGTTCTGAATTAACGCAAGATCGCCTTCCTTCATCACAGGCTCCTCCTGATGTTCTCTCCAGATTCTCTTTACATAACCGGGATACTGTCCTTTACACATTACATCAAGGAATAGCTTCTGCTTTCTCTGAAACTGAAGGGTTCCAAATACATCATCTGGATTACAACTATATGGATAAGTTGCCATGGAGGACAAGGACAACATACATCCAATTTGTGCGTCTGGATCGATGGCGCGGCAGGCCTCAATCGTTTTCGCATTGGCGACAAAAATATAATGGGCCGCCTGATAAATCTCTTTATCTGTCAAATCTGCATTTGGCCGGCTTGTATCCTTTGGATCAATTTTTAACAGTCCGCCCGCCGCGAAGGGCATACGGAAAATATTATTGATTTCATTAAAGGTCATGTAATATTTTACTTTCCCCTTATAACGCCTAAATACAACATTTACATAATTCATCCAGAAATCGATCAGCTTCTCATTCAGCCAGCCGCCATACTCGGTCAATAAATGCAGCGGCGTCTCATAGTGGGAAAGCGTAATCACCGGCTCCATGCCAAGCCTGTGCATTTCATCAAAAAGATCATCATAAAATCTCAGCCCCGCCTCATTCGGCTCCGTCTCGTCCCCATTTGGAAAAATTCTTCCCCATGAAATGCTTGTGCGAAATGCATTGAAGCCCATACCCGCCATAAGTGCCAAATCTTCTTTATATCTATGATAGAAATCAATTCCTTTATGGCTTAAATATACCTTATCTGGATCGAAGGCTGGTTCCCATTTTCCTATCTTTTCATTCCATTTTAAATCTGGCTGTCTCGTAATGCCAACCATCACATCGGTCACATTGAGCTGCTTGCCATCCTCCAGATATGCGCCCTCTAGCTGATTAGCAGCTACCGCGCCGCCCCACAGAAATCCTTTCTGAAAATTCAATCCAATCCCCTCCTTATATGCAAGTTTTTTATCTGCTGATTTTCTGTCCCTTTGTCACATCCCCATACGCAATGAAATTTATTTCCTTCTCATTGGGTTCTGTTATTATCAGCATAGTCGTCATATCATAACTCGCTTTTAATTTCTTTAAGTCAAGCTTTACAAGAGGCTCTCCTGCGCGGATCTCCTGATCCTGCTCTACCAGAACCTTAAATCCGTCTCCATTGCTATTTACCGTATTGATTCCAATATGAATCAGCAGCTCCACGCCGTCCTTCATGCAAATCCCGAACGCGTGACCCGTCGGAAAAACAGCGCTTAACGTCCCGTTACAGGGCGAGAAAATAATATCCTCCCGCAGTTCAAACGCAACGCCATCCCCCATCATTTTCTGAGCAAAAGCCTCATCTTTCACTTCTTCAAGCGGTATCATTTTCGCATCCGCAAGCGCAACCATCTCATTATCGGATACCTGAATAGAAAGCCCCTGTACCGGCTCCTCTTTTTTCTTAAAAAATGACAACATACTATTTCTCTCCTCGCTTATTTAATAAATTCATAAATTGCCTGACTCACACCATGTTCCTTGCAGCTTTTCACAATACGATATGCTTTTTCCTTTATCTCTGCACAACTGTTAGCTGGCGCAAAGCTGTATTTGAAATTTTCAAACAGACTTAAGTCATTATGACTATCCCCCATCACCATGACCTCATCCTCGCTCAGTCCCACCTTTTTCATATATTTCTTTAGTGCCAGCCCTTTTTGCGCCGTAATATTTGTAATTTCGACGTTATTCTTGCCTGTTGACAGATGAGACAGCTCGGTATATTTTTCCAATTCCTGTTTAACCGCTTCAATCGGACCAGAGTCCAGATGAAAGCCTTCCACCTTAATAATTTTTTTCGTTTGTATAAAATCATCCATATCTGTAATTTGCGTTAGGTTATTGCACGGCTTATCCTTACCCGTATCAAAGATTTCCGCTACTTCTTTTGACACAATGCTTCTGATTCTTTCAAGGAATCTTCTTCTGACCTCCGCCGCATCGGTCGTCGTATAAAAACCGTCGGTCGTAAAGATCATATGTGGGACATCTCGCTCATTTAGAATCCCTGTCACCTCTTTTAGATACGAATTCGGAAAAAAATCCTCTTCCACAATGGTTCCATCGCCGTCATATACGACAGCCCCATTGCCCAAGATCAGCAGCACTTCCTGATTTAACAACCCCTTTATACTGCTTACGCTTGCAAAATCCCGCCCCGTCGCAAATCCAAATCTGGCTCCTTTTTGATATGCATAATCAATCGCATCCAGATTCACCTTTGATATAGAATTTGGCTCATCCAACAAGGTTCCATCCAGATCGCTGACGATCAGTTTGATCATATTCCCTCTCAATCCGCCGTACACCACGGCAAAGACATTTTACAAAATCCCCCGACTGCATATACCATCCTTACACAGTCGGGGAAACCCTATTTATTTTTTCTTCGCCGCCTTTATTGGCGTTTCATCAATACCAAGAAAATAGGTGATCGCCGCCGAAGATATAATAGCAACTACAATACCGATAAACATCGCCCACGCTGTGTTTAAGAACATCGGCAATACTGCAAGCAGATTGGAATATCCCATTACAACGGCTCTCGCGCCCAGTAGAGCTGCCACAATACCACCGATTGCAGCGCCGCCCATAACGCCGAACATTGGCTTTTTATATTTCAGATTACAGCCGTAGATCGCAGGCTCCGTAACACCAGCCACTATCGCGCCAACCGCCAGAGACAGGCACTCGGAACGGAACTCCTTATCTTTCGTCCGCAATGCAACCCCTAAACAAGCGCCGCCCTCAGATACATTGTGCAATACAAACGCGGGACGAATAACCGCATCGTAACCAATGGATTCAATATTAGTCGCCATAAACGGAGACAACGCCGTATGCATACCCGCCATAATCATCCATGGCAGACACGCCGCCAATGCCGCGACTGCGATAAATGGAACATTGTCTCCCAAGAACAAGAATACATTGGATATCGCATCACCTACATATCTGCCGACCGGTCCAATAATGGAAAATGCCAATGAGCCTGTCACCAAGATTGTACCTGAGCCTACAAGGAGTGATTTTATAATACCCGGAATAATTTTATTTAAAAATTTCTCTATATAATACGCTACAATTGGAATTAAAAGCGCCGGCAGAAGCTGTCCATTGTATGTAATACCTCTACATGGAATTCCAAATATCGTGATCGCGGTTCCCCCAGACACGGCTGCCACCCATTCGGGAGTCAGCAGCGCAGCCGTCACCAACATTGCATAAATTTCCGTCCCGCCAAGCTTCTTAGCTGCACCATAAGCCACGAAAATCGGCATAAAATAGAATGGAGCATTTGCCACCCATCCCAAAACAGAATTCGTTGTTGAATCCGCAAAAGCCGGCCAGATATACGGGATCAACATTAAGATAACCTTCAGGATACCACCAGCCACAAGTCCCGGCACCAAAGGTGTTACCGCTGCCTGCACATAACCAAGAATGGTATTTCCAATGCTTTGTTTTCCTTTTGCACCTTTGTCCAGATTTTCATTTACCACTGCATCCTGCTTAAAATCATTCTGCTTCACGATCTGCTCAAAAACAGGCAGAAGATTGGCTCCCAGAATGACCTGAAGCTGTCCTCCAGAATAGATGCATCCCATAACTCCTTTTATGTTTTTAATCGCTTCCTGATCTGCCTTATTGATGTCCTTTACCACAAATCTCGCTCTTGTCATACAATGAGCCACTGAATTGACATTTTCTGGTCCTCCGACGCACTTAACGATTTCAGCCGCACATTCCGTTACATCTATTTTTGCCATGCTTTTTTCCTCCTTATTCCCACCCATATTTTCAGGTTATAATCTGTATAGTATCGTCTTAATTTTGCCAAACTCTGAGAATGTGAATAATTAGATAAACCCTCTCCGCTCCGTCCAGCTCATATCCATAGGTTTCTTTCAGGTAAGCCTTTATATTGATCAGACACTTATTAATCTGCATAAACTGCTCATCTTCCTCATCGAACAAGGCTGTACCAAATTCATCTCTCCATTCATCACGTTCGATAATCACTCTTTTCATAAAGTATTTTAAATGAATTACTAGCCGCGAATATCCCTGCGTATCTTCATTCATCTTCATAGCAAGAGTATCCTCAATAATCTTCAAAATCTCATTGGTTCCCTTCAGTATCATGCTTGTATCACTTGCGTGGTTATTTAATTCCGCATTGATAAGATGAAATGCAATGGAAGCTGCCTCATATGGAAGCATTTCTATATGATAATACTCGTTAATCATTTTCACCGCTTCCAGCCCAACCTTATACTCCTCCTTGTATAAACGCCGTATTTCCTCATTCATAAGAGGGACTCTCTGTTCTCCTTTTTTGACCTGCTGAACCGCAAAATATATATGATCCGCCAGAGCCAATATCAGCCCATCCTTTAACTTCTGGGATAAATGATCCTCTGAATATGCAATTATTTTTTCCGTCAACTGAAAACATTCAAATGGTATTTCCGCCGCCAGCTCTTTGAATCTGTTTTCAAATGCATTATTACGTAATACATATATCTTCAATATTTTCTTTGGATCAACAATATCTCGAACATGTTTACCAAATCCAACTCCCGAACCCATGATTATGATTTCTCGTCGTTCCTCATCCT
This sequence comes from uncultured Clostridia bacterium, assembly GCA_947178015.1. Taxonomy (GTDB): domain Bacteria; phylum Bacillota; class Clostridia; order Lachnospirales; family Lachnospiraceae; genus RGIG8607. The sequence goes on along the minus strand of CAMWWW010000007.1, from coordinate 2,051 downwards.
GCGAAATCACCACATTATTATTCAGTACCTTTTTTATTACATAAAAATGCTCCGGCATACTTAAACTCCTCTAGAAGCTTAAATCCTCTCCATTTGTCTGGCACACCTTCTTCATCCAGTTAAAGGATTTCTTTTTGCTTCGTTTTCCTGTTCCGTTTCCTTTATCATCAAGATCCACATAAACGAATCCATATCGTTTCTTCATCTCTCCTGTACTAAGTGATACAAGATCCGTATTTCCCCACATGGTATACCCAAGTAGCGGAATCTTATCCACATTCACAGCCTTTTTCATTTCTTCAAAATGCTGTGCAAGATATTTAATCCGATAGTCATCATCCACCGTTCCGTCCTCGTTCATCACATCCACTTCTCCAAGGCCATTTTCAACAACAAACAGCGGCTTCTGATATCTGTCGTACAGCTCATTTAATGTATACCGAAGTCCCACTGGATCGATCGGCCATCCCCACTTGGTACTCTTAAGATATGGATTGGGTTCTCCGCCCAAAAGTCCCATCGCCCATGTAAGCTTTGTGTCCTTCGATATTGTCATAGAACGGTAATAGCTGAATGTAACCATATCAATGGTTCCTTCCGCGAGAATTTTATCATCCTCCGGCTCCTTCTTTAATTTCACATTCCTCTCTCTAAAGAATTCATCCGTATAATTGGGATAATAGCCCCTCGCCATAATATCAACAAACCACAGATTATTACGCCTCTTTATATAGCTTGCCATAATGTCATCCGGGCCGCAGGTAGCTGGATACATCTGACTCAACGCATACATCGTTCCAACTACATTCTCCGGGTCTATTTCATGAGCAATCTTAACAACCTTCGCACTTGCCACAAACATATGATGTTTAGCCTGATATACCGTCTGCTCATCCTGTTTGTGCGTGCCAATCTGCGCATATCCGTTGACCGCATTGATTTCATTAAACGTAAGCCAATACTTGCATCTTCCCTTGTATCTTTCCAGAACTGTGGTTGCATATTTAACATAACAATCAATCACATGCCGAGAGGACCAGCCATCATATGTTCTCGCAAGATAATCCGGCAATTCATCATGGCATATCGTAATCAACGGCTGAATATGATATTTTTCAAGCTCTGTGATCACATCGTCATAAAATTTCAATCCCTCTTCATTTGGAACTATCTCATCTCCTGTCGGGAAAATGCGAGGCCAGCAGATCGAGAAGCGGAATACGTTAAATCCCATCTCTCCCATCAGAGCAATGTCCTCTTTATAATGATGGTAAAAATCAACTGCCCTATGGCTTGGATAATATACATCATCATACAGCTCCGCTTCCGCCCCATCTGGGAAGCTTTCTCTTGTAGGCACCTCACCCCTTGAACCATCCGCAAGTTTAAGAGAGATCATTCTTGGCCTGTCCAGACTTCCATCTGTCTCAAAATCATGCGTGGTCAGCCCCTTTCCCCCTTCATCAAACCCTCCTTCATACTGGAAATCAGCCGTTGCGCCGCCCCATAAAAAACCTTTTGTAAATCCTGCCATAAAAACCTCCTTAATTTGTTATTTAGTAATAAAAAAAGGCAATGTCTATAAGAAGATTTTGTTGAAATCTTCCTATAGGCATTGCCCCACTATTTCTTTTGGGTAACAAACCGCCTTTATTTTATTATTTTTTTCTTAATCTTTTCACTATTATTACTATACACTTCTTATACAAGTTTGTCAATAAAGATTTTTCACAGTTTCTCTATCCAAATTATTACTTCCATATTTTTGTATATTTCTTTTCTAGTTTCTATGACACTCATAATAATACTGTACATTTCGATTTTGCTCTGTTTCTTGACAATGGGTGTAACTGGTCCTCTATTGGAAAGAACAGATAATTACGAGGACAAAATCAAACTTTACCAAACAATTATCTATACCCATTTGTAATGAAGTATAAGTTTTTGTAAGGGAGATTTGTTTTATCATTTTCGAGAAAGGTCCGCGCAGAGAATCGCCTATAGTCCTCCGTCACCCCGCTCTCGCTTAGTGAAAAACGTAGCGGACGGTA
>CAMWWW010000006.1 GCA_947178015.1 uncultured Clostridia bacterium | reverse complement strand
TTACGAATTATGCAGTATGTTTCAACGAGGTTTCTTATGAGCTTAGCATCCGCTATGTTTTTGACTAAGCGAGAGCGGTATGACGGAAGACGATAGGCATCTTTCTGTACGAACCATCCTAGAAAATGATTACATGAATCGTCTTTACAAAAACTTATAGTAAGATATAATATAATTTATACACAAATTTCATAAAGAAAAGAGGATACTTGTAAAATGGATGCAGATAACGAATTACTAGAGAATCTGAATAAATTGCACACAACCGAATTAGGCGTAGAACGCATTAAAAGAAATTTGTCTTTAGATACAGATGATGTAGTTGAATGGTGTAAAACTAAAATCAATTCTATTCATTCTATTGTTATACGAAACGGGAAAAATTGGTATGTAAAAACAGATCATTGTATTATTACGGTTAATGCATATAGTTATACGATTATCACAGCATATAAGGAAAAAAATGAAAAGCATATTCAATCTTCGGGCAGGAAATAAAACTTACCAAAAAAGAAACATTCAAATCCGTACACCATCTTAGCGAAAATTTGAAAAGGTAGCTTTTTTCATTCCCAACCAAACTTTTCCCACTTTTTCGTGCGCAACCATTGCGATACAGTTGCTCGAATTGCATAAAAAATTAAGTATGATATAAGTATTCACCAAATTTTAGCAATATGCCGGTAACAGGCATATTGCATAGGGAACTATACGCCCTGTCCTATGATGGATGATGGCACCCCATACCTTGCACTGTGATCTACCAGAAATGGACTGGTCAGCCGCTATATTTAGCGGCAGGTAGCAAGAATCCCCTGCCTTTAGACGTAAAGAGTGTCAATACTTTTCTATAACCTTCCCATGAACACTCACTCTACATTCATCTGGACATTTCGCATCAAACCTCTTAGCACGAACATTACCATAATCCAAATAAGCTCCATTTTGAAGGGCATAAATAAGAGGATAGATAGTATTCCATAATTCATGGCATAATGGAGGGCATAAATCCTCGACAATAAACTCTTGCCCTTTTTTAAAATATCCTCCTCGGCATCTGCTGCTGGTAATCGTAATCTTTACCCTTGGCAGCCCCATTTCCTCCTAAAATTCTAACCTAATGTTCAAATTTTAGCACAACCATTTTCGAGATACCAGATACAAATAATAAAATGCATCATTCTAAGACTCAACAATCCAAAATATAGAAAGAAAAATACTGCTCCGCCAAAATAAGGAGCAGTATTTCTATACCGCAAAACGATTCACACAATCGTTCACTGTTACATATTCAATTTTAAACCTTATCTAGTCTGTGACCACACTCCATCTGCGTCCACATACCAATTATCAATCCAGCGTGATGTTGCCATCTCTCCAGAACCGGGAGTCAGATAATACCATTTATCATTATGATACTTCCAACCTGTAAACATATCGCCGTCTGGTGCATTGAGATAATACCACTTACCATCAATCTGCTTCCAGCCAGTAGCAATCGTACCATCCGCATTTGGGAAATACCACTTGCCATTAACCATAAGCCATCTATTGGCAACCATGGTACCATCTGCATCTACAAAATACCACTTTGCTGTCATAGCATCCTGAATCCAGCTATTCTTTAAATATGTATTATTATTCATCTGGAATTTCCATGCAGCACCAGCCTGAACCCATTTTCCGCTCACTGTAGAGGTTGACGCAATTGTATTTGTGTTTGTATTCGTATTTGTATTCGTTGATGTAGTATTACCGCCTCTTACCGTGATGGTATCCGTAAACTGCTTTCCATCCTCTCTGTAAACAACGGTCAGCGTATTATTCCCCTCCTGAATGGTGTAATCAGCCAGAGACCATCCCGTCAAGGTCTGTGTCACATTACTATAGCCTCTCTCACTGTAAACACCAGTTACCTTAATCTTGGAAGTATCTACCTTGCCGCCAACTGGCACCGTGCCACCACTATAATAAGCGCTGATATAAGAAAGCTCTCCCTCATAAGCATACACTGTAATCGTGTCAGATACTCTCTCATCATCCTCACGATAATAAATAGTAACTGTATTGCTGCCTTCTCTCAATCTGTAGCTGCCAAAAGTCCAGTCGTCTACTTCTTTGTACTTACCATTATCATAAGTAGCTTCCACTCTGACATCAGACTTATTGATCTCACCATTGACAATCAAATCATCTCCTATGTATCTAGCATCGATGGATACCAATCTAGGCTCTGCACAAGATACTAATATAGATGATGACCTAAGTTTTCTACCATTCGCACCATCTACATAAACAGTTACTCTCTCGCTTCTTTCTGAATCCATTTTATCTGGTGAAATGGTAAATTCATTCGGACTCAAATAACCACGTGATCCATCCGTATATCTTACTTGTACCTCAAAATCTCCCGGATTAATGGATTCTCCATAGGGTACAGCCTCGCCCTCATATCTAACCCTTAAAATTGCTTCAACATCAGAGTCAGTAACTGCCTTGGCATCAACACCTCCCACCAGACAGAACACCATAACCAGCGTAAATATCACTGACATGGCTTTCATCCATTTCTTCATATAAAACCCTCCTATTCATACATTTAACTAAAATTTAAAAGAATTTTTACATTCTTTTCTCTAGTATAACATGATTATACGCAACAGCAAAGAAAAAAACCCTTACACATTTATTAAATTTTCATATATATCTGTTTTCTTCTCAGAACATCCTTTGCAGCTTCATAATTTCCTCACTTTTCGTCCTGTCTAAAACATGTGTATACAGATCCAAAGTAATTGTAATACTGCTATGCCCCAATATCTCCTGAACCACCTTTGGAGGTATCCCATTCTCCAATGCTCTTGTCGCAAAAGTATGCCGAAGGGCATGCGGAGAAACATGCTCAAACAGCTCTGCGCGGCGGTGTCTCTTTCTTGCCTTCTCTTTTCTATCCTGATTAATGTGCGCCACAATAGAATCCATATCATAAGCAATGGTCCGCTTGCGCATAGGCTCGGTCGCCCCATATGGATGCAAAAACACCAGATCCTCCCACACACTATCAATCGTGTACTTGCCCATCACCGTGCCAACCTGCGAACGCTTCCTTCGCTTTAACATTTTACAGATGGTAGGCAAAAGAGGTACGACGCGCCGGCTTGTCAGCGACTTTGGCGTATCAATAAAAAACCCGGTATCCTTAAACTGCTTTAATGTACCATTCACCGTCAAAAGCTGATTGCTAAAATCTACATCCGGCCACCGCAGCGCACAGATCTCCCCTATCCTCATTCCCGTTGCAAGCGCGATCAAATAAACATCCTCATACGGGCTTCCTTTTGCATATTCCAGAAATACCATCTGCTCCTCCTCCGACAATACCCTTCTCTCCCTTTTTCTCGGCTGGCGCGGAAACTCCACATACTGCACAGGATTCTTCTGCATCACATCATTTTTGATAAGCTGGCGAAACATGCCAGAAAGCACACCTTTCGATACATACAACGTATTGACCGCATACCCCTTTGCAATCAAGTAATTAAACAGCTTCTGGATATGCTCTCCCTTTACATCGCACACCTTCATATCACCCAGATAAGGCTTAATATAATTTCTGTAATTGCGCCTGTAATTCTCCACTGTTCCCTTTTTGATGGTAAGCTGCTTATACTCCATCAGCCAGCTCTCAAACCATTCGTCTATGGTAAGGGAACCCTCTCCTTCCTTTCTGATTCTCTGCCGGATCTCTTCCATATTCTCCATATTTTCATCCTCCATTTCCTTTATATCCCATGACTTAGCCTTCCAATACGGGACTATATCTATTTTAAAGCAGAATGAAGGAAAGAAAAATCAAATTTTACATTTACATACTCTTGCACGCTCAAACAGGAAAATACTTTCCCTTCCTATTTGTCACATAAGATACCTGCCACGTTAGCAGCCTACTTCCTTGCACATCTCTGCGCATAAAAAGGCAGAAGACTGCCAAAACAAAAAACAATCTTCTGCCAAATTTATATAAAACACTTATCTATTTACAACCATTATTATCTTGAACTTACCCAAACGCCAGAGCCATCTACATAATTATTTCCAACCCAAGTATTCGTAAGCATCGCTCCGCCGTGGTCCATAAAGTACCATTTACCGCCGGTATAGACCCAGCCCGTCTGCATTGCTCCAGAATCATTTAAGAAAAACCACGTATAATTTCGATGCAGCCAGCCCGTCTGCATCTTGCCATCAGAATTCATAAAATACCAGTTATTATCTATAAATACCCAGTCCGTCAGCATTATGCCTTCATTATCTGCATAATACCATTCACCGCCAGTATAAATCCATCCCTTCTGCATCTTGCCATTATTTCCAAAATAATACCAATTTCTGCCCAGATAGACCCATCCAGTCTGCATTACGCCGGCGTCATCAAAATAATAAGTATCTCCGTCAAGATTCGTCTTTACACGATTTAACATATAGCCATACTCGTCAAAATAATACCACTTACCGCCGCTCTTTAACCAATCACCTGTCAAATAGGTAGAATCATCATAGCGGAAACGCCAAGTATCACCATCTTTTATCCAATTTCCCTTTGTTCCGGTACTTGGTACAATAACCGTACAGCTTCTCCTGACACCATCCTCCGAATATGTAATTGTCAGAACATTGTCTCCTGAAGTAATAGTATGAGGCTCCAAAATCCATCCATCCTCAACAACCCTCGTCACACGACCCACTGAACCAGACTGTTCTCCGCCATAATATACACGGTAGGTTGCCTTAACGGTAAAATCCCTGCGAATTGCCATACCGCCGACCGCAATCGGATCACCGTCATACGTCGCGCTAATGGAAAGCAATGTTCTTGGAGTATTGTCATCGATATAATCATCCCCTGACTCCAACTCCACATTATACCAGAGATTTCCATAAGTAATTCTGGCTACATAATGCCCTCCAACACTTCTGACCTCCATATCAAACTCTCTGGTTCCCAGATAGTCATAATCACCATCATCATATGTAACTCTAACACGAAAGTCTTCCGGTCTCACATCATCTGGAGCATACACCCCATCCCCTTCATATGTCGCATACAATTCTACGGCTCTCTTCGTCGCTGCATACAGAGTGTCATGAAAACAAGCTGTAATTAACATTCCGAAAACCAGCAGACATGTTAGCAATCCTTTTTTCAGATACGTATTCATATCATTCTCCTCCTACTTCTCCTTACTCAATCTGAAACAATAGATCTATTTCTTACCCATCAGTTTATCACAAACTGTATGAAAACTTCAATAGCTTTCCTCTTTCTTTTTCCTTAAATTTATTGACTTTCTACAAAAACATCGTTATAATGTTCAATATATTCTTATTTTTATCTATTTTGAACATGAGACAGAATAGAACACAGGAGGCTAACTATGCATATTATCCCGCAGCTTCTTCGAGAGATTCTCGATCAACCAGAGCGAACCCAGCGCGAGCTTGCTATTAAGCTGAATATCTCTTTAGGAAGCACGAATAAATACATCCACGATTTGGAAGAAAAACACTACCTTACAGTACAAGAAAATGGCTATCAGCTCACAGCGGAGGGACAGACCTATCTTTCCGACTACCGGGTGGATAACGCTGTCATTATCGCCGCAGGCTTTGGCTCACGCTTTGTGCCGCTGACCTACGAGACCCCCAAGGGACTTCTGGAGGTTTTCGGAGAACGGATGATTGAAAGACAGATCAAGCAGCTTCATGAAGTTGGCATCAAGGATATCACCATTGTGGTAGGCTATCTCAAGGAAAAATTTGACTACCTTGTCGACAAATATAATGTAAAGCTTCTCTATAATCCAGAATATGCACGGAAAAATACCATCGCCACCCTCTGGCATGCAAGACATTTATTAAAAAATACCTATATTCTGTCCTCTGATAATTGGATACGCGAAACTATTTTCCACGCCTATGAACCTTGTGCATGGTACAGCGGCGTCTATATGAGGGGAAACACCTCCGAATGGTGTCTCACTACAGACAAAAAGGGGCGGATCACGGACGTCACAATCGGCGGCGCGGACTCTTATGTTATGTATGGCCCGGTCTATTTTGACCGCGCCTTCTCCGAACGTTTTATCCCGCTCCTTGAAAATTGCTACCAGAGTCCGGGCACAGAAAATGATTACTGGGAACATGTTCTTGTGAAAAATCTCAAGACACTCCCCATCTATATAAACCCACAGCCTGACAGCATTGTCTACGAATTTGAAAATCTGGAAGAGCTGCGGCTGTTTGACACCCGCTACCAAAACCATTCTGACAATGAAGCTTTGGAGCAGATCTCTCGTATTTTTTCCGTGCCAGAGAGTGAGATCGTCCAAATCAAATGTCTGAAAGCAGGCATGACAAATAAATCTTTCCTCTTTTCCATCGGGGAAAATTCCTATATTTTCCGAATTCCGGGACCCGGAAGCGATCTGCTGATCAACCGCAGGCAGGAGAAACTGGTCTATGATACCATAGCGCCTCTTTCAATCTCTGATGAGATCTTTTACTTTGACGGCAAAACAGGATATAAGATCTCACGCTTTTATGAAAACTCCAGAAATTGCGATGCCTCCGATTGGTCTGATGTAAGCGCCTGCATGAAGGTGCTCAAAAACTTTCATCAGAGTGGGTTGACCGTACCACATACCTTTTCCTTGAGAGAGCGCATTGACTTCTATGAAAAGCTGTGTATGCAGCCATACTGCATCCGCTTTGAGGATTATGCCGAGGTCCGTCAGAAAATAAATGAATTGCTGGATCTCATGGATCAGATAAACCCTCCAAAAACACTGTCCCATTTAGATAGTGTACAGAGCAATTTTCTTATTCTCCCCGATCGCACCATTAAGCTGATTGACTGGGAGTACGCCGGCATGTGTGATTGTCTGACGGACATTGCCATGTTCGCCATTTATTCTTATTATAGTGAAGAACAGCTTATTCAATTGACGGAATATTATTTTGAACGCCCTGCCGAACAAGAAGAGCTGCTCCGCATCTATTCTTATGTATCACTGGGAGGATTTCTGTGGGCACTCTGGACAGAATACAAAAGCTCGTTGGGTGAAGAATTTGGCGATTATGGAATCAAAATGTACCGATATGCAAAAGATTACTACAAAAAAGTGACGCAGATTAAGAAAATTGTAAATATTCTTCCATGAATTTCACCTACCACAATATCAAGAAATCATGTATACTGAAAGGAGCACTGAGGGGATACCCCTGTGCGCCTTTTCTATCTACAAAGGAGCAAATGGGTACTATGCTGCTCTTGCATGCACCTCACGCAGCGAGCAGAGAAATAATACTTCTCTACTCGATTTTCTAATCAAAAAGCATACAAAGGAGCGTTTTATGAAAAAACTATTACATGTCGCAGCGATCACCGGCACCCTGCTGGTGATGTCCTCCATGCCTGCCTACGCACAGACCGGATGGGTGAATACGAACGGTAATTATTACTATTATGATTCCAATGGTGAAATGTGCAAAGGATGGACGCAAATCAATGGCACAATGTACTATTTTGGGCCAAACTACGGCGCAATGCAGACTGGGCTACTCACCATTGATAATCATCTGTATTATTTTAATTCAGACGGAGCCATGACGGTGGGCACAGTCACTCTTCCCGACGGCAAATCCTACACCTTCGATCCGAATGGTATGATGACCGCCCCCACTGGTTGGCAGCTTGTCAATAATAAATATTATTATTTTGACACAAACAATTCCGTTGTCACCGGCTGGAAAAAGGTGGACGGATACTATGTCAATTCTGACGGTGAACGCATGGAAGGTGTGCTTGCCCGCGGTATCGACGTATCCCGTTATCAAAACGAAATTAACTGGAGCGCTGTCGCGCAGGATGACGTGGCGTTTGCCATTATCCGCGTGGGAAGTGTAAAATATGGTGTAGATGCCAGATATCATGAGAATATGAAGGCTGCCAATGCCAATGGCATCAAGACAGGCATCTATCTATATTCTTACGCCACCACACCAGAAGAAGCACGGGCAGAGGCAGAATTCGTCCTCTCCAACATTCAGAACTATCAAGTTTCCTTCCCGATCGCCTATGATATTGAGGATAATGTACATAAATCCCTCTCTCCTCAGCAGCTCGCGGAAATTATCAACACATTCTGCAGCGTGATTGAGGAAAATGGCTATCATCCCATTGTATATTCCAGCAAATCATGGTACAACCAGCGCATTGACACCTCCATGATCCCCCATATTGACAAATGGGTTGCACAATATTATACCGAATGTGAGTACCCAAATCCTTCTATCTGGCAGGCAAGCAGCTCAGGAAGAATTAATGGTATCAATGGAAATGTCGATGTCGATTTTCAGTACAAAGACTACAGCTCTACCTTTGTACAGAACGGCTGGGCAACGCGGGCAGGAAAATGGTTCTATTTCCTTGATTACCGCAAACAGAATGGATGGATAAAAGACGGGGAAACCTATTATTATCTGGACGCGAAAGGTGCGATGCAGACCGGATGGCTGCTGGATAACAACAACTGGTATTACCTCACCTCCAGCGGCGCGATGCAGACTGGATGGGGCGATGTCCATAATGACCGCTACTTTTTCAACAGCGCCGGTGTAATGCAGACTGGATGGACCGAAATCAATGAAGATTTCTATTATTTTAATCCCTCTGGTGTGATGCAGACCGGTTGGTATCAGGATGAAGGCAACTTCTACTATCTGGATGAGAAGAACGGCTCCATGGCAAGAAACTGGCTGCTTCTCAACGATGCATGGTATTATATGGGAAATAACGGAATTATGCAGACTGGTTTTGTGGACGTCGATCAGGCAACCTATTATCTTGCTCCAAACGGCGTTATGTTGACTGGATGGAACCGAATTAATAACAATCCTTATTACTTCCATGATAACGGACAGATGGCGCAAGGCTTTACCACAATTGATAAGGATACCTATTACTTTGACGGCAAAGGTATACTGGCGACCGGTTGGAATGAGCTTGATAATAGCTGGTATTACTCTGACGGCGCCGGCGTTATACAAAAAGGCTTTGTCACCTTGGGAACTACTACCTTCTATTTTGACCATACTGGCAAGATGGCGACTGGTTGGACCTTGGTGGATAAAGACTGGTATTATTTTGATGAAAACGGCTATCGGCAGACCGGATGGCTTCAGCTTGAAGATACGCAGACAAAAGCGAAACACTGGTACTATTTAGATGCAGACGGCAAGATGCAGACGGGTTGGGTTGAAAATTACTATATGGACCCAGATGGCAGAATGAAGACCGGATGGCTTCAGCTTGGCAATGTATGGTACTATCTTGATTTAGAAAGTGGAGCAAAGACAACCGGCTGGAAGCAGATAGAACATGTATGGTATTACTTCGAGGCGGATGGCACTATGCTTGCGAATCAGATTAAAAATATTGACGGAATTGAGTATCAATTCAATGCTGACGGCGCATGGATAGAAGCGCCTGCCGAGACTCCCGCAGAAACAACCGCAGAGTAATCAAACAAAAACTTTCTTTTTCCTCTGCGCGAAATAGAAAACCAAAAGTCCTCTGTTAAAAAACAGGGGACTTTCTAATTAAAGGAACATCATCCTTTTCGAAATATCGCTTTTAGGTTATCTCTTCGTCGTCTTATTCGCTTTATTTTTTCTTTCATCCTGCCGTAACTCTTTCAAGAAGCTATATACGATCAACAGCATAATCAGTCCCAGCGGAAATGCCGCTATTATGGATACGGTTTGCAGCATGGATAATGTACTTTCCGAAAAAAGCAGCGCGATCGGCAGCAGCAAAAATACCATTGCCCAGAAAATACGCAGTCCCTTTCTTGGCTCCTCCACCCTTTTGACATCCTTCTCCGAATAACCTGCCACCACCAACGTGATCGCATCAAAGGTGCTGGAATAAAACGCTACCATCGCTATAATTAATACCACCAATGCAACATTGGGTAGCCATCCAGTAGGAAGGGTGAGAAATATCGCAAGAATCACATCGGATGCAGCCGCTCCTTCCGTCAGTGCTCCGGCTGCGTCGAGGACACCATGTGTCTGTTGGTATAGCCCATAACTTCCAAAAATAATAAAGGAGGTCCATGTCCCCAAAAGCCCGCAGGATAATCCGCCCAGCACCGTCTGCTTGATCGTTCTTCCCTCAGAAATCCTCGCAATAAAAAATGGTGTTGCCACAAACCATGCAATCCAGTACGCCCAATAAAAGATCGTCCAATCCTGCGGAAATCCATTTCCTCCTGTGGAGGATACGCGCAGAGGGTCCATCCACGTTGACATGTGGAAAAAATTCTGTATTACTGTACCAATGGCTGTAATTCCTGTTTCTATTACATAAATTTTGGGTCCGCCAAATAAAAAGACAGCAAGCAGCAGGGAAAATATTCCCACACAAATATCCGCCAGATGAGAGATCGCCTTCATTCCCCACAACACTGCCGCACTAAACACCAATCCTATCACCAAAAGAACGATAATGGATAAAAATGGCGTCACCTCTGTGTGGAGCAGATAAGCAAGCGCCTGTGACAAAAGCGGCGTAGCCGTGGAAAAAGTTGTCGCTGTACCAGCAAGAAGCCCTACTATGGCAAATACATCAATAAAACGGCCCGGAATTCTGTCCGCATATTCTCCGAGCACTGGACGGCATGCCTCCGATAAGGACTGCCGCTGTCTCTTTTTTACAAACATCATATAGGCATATGCCACTGCCGGCAGTATGTAAAAGCCCCACGGAATAGGCCCCCAGTGAAACAGCGGATAGGAGGACGCCATATCCTGCTTCTGTGCCAACGTCATATTCTCCATGGCAAACGGAGAAGCGTCATAATAATACCCCCACTCTATCAAGGACCAGTATAGAATATCTGCTGCCATGGTGGAGGTAAATATCATCGCTCCCCATTTAAAATTTGAATACAACGGTTTCTCTTTTTTTCCAAGCTGGATGGAACCAAATCTGGAAAAAGCCAGCCAGATCGCCAAGCCCAATATACCAAGTCCCAGCAGAATATAAAAAAAGCCCAGATCGTTGACAAAAAAGCTTCTCAATATCGTGATAAACTTCTTCGATTGATTTGGCGCCAGCATAAGCGCCGCTGAAATTACCAATATAATTAACAGCGGCGCCAAGGTAATGCCCCAGTCAATGCCATCCCAAGGCTTTTTTTCTAATTTTTTATTTGTTTGTGTCATCATACTAGAATACCTCATGTTCATTTTTTATATTTATATATATTATATGAACATAATAGCACTCCAATCGTTCAATGTCAATCTAAAATTGAGTTTTTTGAACAATATCCATCTTTTATCACTGCCCTAACCTTTAAATCCTGATCCAGCAGCACCATATCTGCTTTTTTTCCTATGCAGATGGAACCTCTTTCCTCATAAATTCCAAGGCATTTTGCAGGATTTGCCGTGGCGCAGGCAATCGCTGTCTCCAACGGCACATGAAGCTCCTTGACAGCCGTCCTCACACAGTCCATCAAGGTGGACGCCGATCCGGCAAGCGCGCCATCCGACACCAGCACAGCTTTCTTTCCTTTCACTTCCACTTCCAGTCCGCCTAATGTATATCTCCCATCTGGCATACCGGTCGCCCTCATGCTGTCGCTGATCAAGACAATACGCTCTTTTCCCAACATGGCAAATGTCGCCCGCACCATAGCAGGATGAATATGCACGCCATCACAGATCAGCTCGGCATACACATGCTCGCTGTCCACCACAGCTCCAATCACGCCGGGATCTCTGTGGTGAAAAGATGGCATAGCATTAAACAGATGCACCGCATGATTTGCCCCTGCCTGAAAAGCAGACATTGCGGTCTCATAATCTGCATTGGTATGGGCAAGAGAAATATCCACCTTCCCCTTCATCTGATTAATAAAATCTAGATAATCTGGATTCTCCTCTGGTGCTATCCCAATAAATTTTACCAGTCCCTCGGATGCCTTCAAGAATTCCCCCGCTATTTTCACATTACACGAAATAATATGCTCTGGGTCCTGTGCGCCCTTTTTTGCCTTGCTGATAAATGGACCTTCCATGTTAATTCCAAGCAGATCGGCCTTAATGCTGTGCTCCGCGGCTTCTGCCTTTCTTTTATATTCCGCACCGACAGACAGAATGTGCTTAAGCTCCTCCACAGGAAGCGTCATTGTGGCAGGGGCTATGCCCGTCACCCCGACAGACGCCTCATATTCCGCAATGCGCTCCACCGCCTCTATGGTCCCGTCACAGAAATCATATCCCTGACAACCGTGAAAATGCAGGTCAATCAGTCCCGGAACAGCATAACAGCCTGCCGCGTCAAGCACGGTTGTATCCTCTGAAGTCTTGGAAAACACACCATTGTTTATGCATATATCACCTTTTTCAAAGCATTGCTCTTCCGTATAAATTACTGCATTTTTAATAATCACTATAATTTCCTCCCATCCTGCGTGCGCCCCGGTATTCCTTTTCCGTCGGCAAGAGCGCGCAGTGTATTATCATGCATATACTCCTTCTTGCCCTTATCAAGCCCAGAATAACAAGAATAGATAAGATCCAGCATAAGAAGGATCGGAAATTGGGGCGAGATAACATTCCCCTGATTCAGATAACGTAGCGATGGCATAAGTACGACCTCATTGCAGAATTCATAAAAGGCCTCCATCTTTTTTGCGGTGAGCAAGATTGTTTTTGCTCCTCGCTTATTTGCCTCCTTAAGAAAATAGAGCACCTCCTCTGTCTCACCGCTGATGCTGATGCCGAAAGCAAGGCTGTCCTTATCGTGAAAGATTGCCTGCATACGCATCAGATCGCTGTCCCTCAGGGAATCAATATTTACTCCAATGCGCATAAACCGCATCTCCATCTCGGCCGCTGCATGACCAGAGCTTCCGCGCCCGCACACGGTCACTCTCCTTGCATTTCCTAAATACTGCACAATGCGGGCAATCTGCTCCTCATCTACAAGGCTGTAGGTCTTATTTAAAAGCTCCTGATATACATTTAAAACCATACGTGTATTCCCAGTCATAGATTCCTTTTTTTCAACAAAAGTCACCTCATACTGGTACACAAATTCTCTGTATCCCCGATAGCCGCATTTCTGCGCAAACCGAGACAGAGATGCTTCTGATACATACAGACGGTCCGAGATCGCCTTCGATGACAGATCTACCTTCTCCTGATTTTGAATAAAGAAATCTGCAATACTTTTTTCCACAGCAGTAAATTTCTCATAATTCATTTTAATAATAGGAACTACAGACTTTACATAATATTCCATTTCTTATCACCCTTTAAAGTATTCGAGTTAAATTCGCTGTATTTTCTTCAGCGGCAGCTCATAAAGTGATAGAAAGCCCCCAGCATCCCTGCATCATTTCTATTCATGGCAAAGGCTATTCTGGTCTGCGATGCCAGCTTGCTTAGAAGATATCTGTCCAGCGCACTTCGTATCCTGTCCTTAAGATAATCCTCCTGTGCCATAACACCTCCTCCTAAAACTACAATCTGCGGACTGACCACATAACAAATATTTGCGATCCCAAGCCCTAATATATCCACCATCTCATCTATGGCTGCCATACAAATGGCGTCCTTTTGCTTCGCTTCCTCAAAGATCCGATATCCATTCCACGCTTCCTCCGGCTCCTGCTTCTGCGCGGCAACCTTTTTTACCAGTGCACCCGCCGAGCCCAAGGTCTGAAAGTCGCTGTCCCTCATCCGCATATAGCCAAACTCGCACGCGCTGCTTCCAAACCCATGGTACACCTGCCCATCTATAATCAGGCAGCCTCCGATCCCTGTTCCTATGGTCAGCATCAGCATGGGATTATATCCCTTTCCAGCTCCACAGATCGACTCTGCAAGCCCTGCGCAGTTTACATCATTTTCCACTTCGCAGGGTATGCCGAAACATTCCTCCAATGTTTTTTTAATCTTAACTCCGATATAATTCGGTATCAAAGGCGCGGAGTAGATAATCTCTCCTTTTTTTGTGTCAACCATGCCCGCCGTGGAAATACAGATTCCACTGTAATGCTCTTCCTTGACAAGCTGCCGGATAATGCCCGTAACCTTATCCAATATGGCATAACCGCCCTTTTTTGCCTCCGTGGGCATCTCACTGCGGCTTAGCAAGACACCCTCCTCTGATACCGTTCCATACTTAATCGCCGTTCCTCCGATGTCTATGCTTATATATCTTTTCATAATTATTCCCTTTAATATCTTACCATTTTTATCGATTTTGTACAAGACTCAGATAAGAACCTTAAATATCACTTTTTTCACGGTCTCTGGCCCATCTACCTCAACCGCCGTGCGGTGTCCGTCCTCAGGATAGCAGATAAGGAAATCGCCCTCCCGCAGCACTACAGAGCTATTTTTCTCTCCCTGAAGAGCGAGAAAATCATCCGCCTCCACATACTCGCCCTGCTCCAGATTTTGAATAAAGTTAAGGTCAATCTGTTCCTGTCCCTCCAACAGAAGGTGAACATCCAGATACTGCCTGTGTGCCTCCCAGAATCGATTTTCTGGCGTTGTTGTCGTGTATTCCACACGATTAAAGTACAATCTCTTGCCGTCAATCTCATGACAGCCCTTTTCATAGTCTACCAGACTGTGTTCCTTTGCATATGCAAAACATTCCTTGATCGCATCTGTCAGAAATGAATATTGATCGAAATTACGAATATTTCCAAAAATCATGCCATCCCTCCTTAATCTCGATAGATTGTTGTATTCGGCGCTGGAACAGAAGTATCCCCATTCATCTTCCTAGAAATAATGCTCGCTGGAATTCCCACTGCAAGTGAAACGGCGATGGAAATCAGGGAATAAGACCAGAGGGAAACACTGCCTGCCGGTGCAAAATATTTAATGCCAAC
This sequence comes from uncultured Clostridia bacterium, assembly GCA_947178015.1. Lineage (GTDB taxonomy): Bacteria > Bacillota > Clostridia > Lachnospirales > Lachnospiraceae > RGIG8607. The sequence continues at coordinate 3,321 of CAMWWW010000006.1, read as the reverse complement.
CATAACCACAGAAGCCGCAATAAACGCAAGTGTTGTACCAAACGTATTTGCTACCTTTGTGAAGGCTCCCAGTATAAAGGTTCCTATCAAAATTCCCAATACCAGACCCATAAACCCATTAAACCACTCATAAGCAGATTTAATTCCGCCATTTGCGAGAACGATTGAAACTACAATCGCAAAAATTCCAACTACCAAAGAAACATACTGTCCAATCTTAGTCTGCTTTTCAAAGCTCAATTCCTTCTTGGTAAGTCTTGCCTGAATATCCAAAGTCCAGCTCGCAGCAACCGAGTTAAGTCCTGTTGACAAGGTTGACTGGGATGCGGCATAAATGGCTGCCAAAAGTATACCTGTCACACCCACCGGAAGCTCAAATGCGATATAGGAAGCAAAAATCTGATCCTGTGCAGCCGCGGGCGGCAGAGCGTTCTGTTTATAAAATACATACAGTCCTGTACCAATCAGATAAAATACGGTTGCAATAAAAATGGAAAGAGCTCCATTTGTCAACATCATTTTGTTCAGCTTCTTTGTATCCGTCGTCGTGGTAAAACGCTGCACAATATCTTGGCTGGACACATAGGAACCCATGGTATTAAAACCTGCGCCAATAATCATTAAAAATACGCTGTCTTTTAATAAATTGATATTAAAGATTGGCTGATCTGCTGCAAGGAACTTTCCTTCCTGCGTAAATGCCTGCATAATAGAGCCAAATCCTCCATCTATATGGGCAATCAGGAACAGCAGAGCGACTGTCACGCCGATTAACAGCACGGAGCCCTGAATAAAATCCGTCCAGAGCACGGACTTTAAGCCGCCTGTATAGGAATAGATAATTGCAATCACTCCCATTATCACAATCAGCAGATTTATATTGATCCCTGTCAAATTCCCCAGCACCATACAAGGCAGGTACATAATAATTGACATTCGTCCAATCTGATAAATAATAAACATCACGGCTCCCAACACCCGCAGCCCCTTACTTTCAAAGCGAAGCTCCAGATAATGGTAGGCTGTATCAATATCCAGCTTACTGTAAATTGGCAGGAAAAATTTAATGGTAAGCGGAATCGCTAAAATCATGCCTAGCTGCGCAAACCACATCAGCCATGTTCCTGCATAAGAATTTCCCGCCAGCGACAAAAATGAAATCGGGCTGAGCAACGTGGCAAAAATCGACACGGATGTCACCCACCACGGCACTGTGCCATCGCCTTTAAAATACTCTTTGCCTTTCATATCTTTTTTTGCAAAAAACAATCCAGCAAATAACACCGCACCCAGATACACAATCAAGATAATCAAATCAATTGTAGTAAAACCCTGCATACCTTCCCCTCCTGCTTTCTATGTTGTATTGTTATCGTTTTCCAAAAACTCTTACTTTAGAAAATTCTCTTTGGCGGTCTGAATCATTTTTGCTGCTTCCTCCACAACCACGCTATCTGTATTGAGCAAGGAAGGCAACGGCTCTCTTACGCCACCTAATTCCAGTCCCTCATTTCTCTTTAACACATCCTTGATAACAGCATACATATTTCCATGTGCAGAACACATCTTATAGATAATTTCATTGACCGCATACTGAATCTCACATGCTTTGCCGAGCTCTCCTGCTTTCACATATTCATCCATCTTTAAAAACAGCTCCGGCATCGCACCATAGGTTCCGCCAATACCGCCCTCTGCACCAATCACACGTCCGCTGATAAACTGCTCGTCTGGACCATTGAACACAATATAATCTTTCCCTGCTGCCTGACAGAACATCTGAATATCCTGCACTGGCATAGAGGAATTCTTTACCCCAATCACCTTCGGATTCTTTCTCATCTCCTCAAACAGCTTCATAGTCAAGGCAACTCCTGCAAGCTGAGGAATATTATAGATCACAAAATCTGTTTCTGGAGCAGCGCTGCTTATATCATTCCAGTACTGCGCAATCGCGTGCTCTGGCAAATGAAAATAAATAGGAGGAATCGCCGCTATTGCATCCACTCCAAGTTCCTGTGCATGTCTCGCCAGCTCCATACTGTCCTTGGTGTTATTACATGCCACATGTGCAATAACCGTAAGTCTGCCCTCTGCCGCCTCCATCACATTTTCGAGCACCGTCTTTCGCTCCTCCACACTTAAATAAATACATTCGCCGGAGGAACCGTTGACATAAACACCCTTTACACCTTTTTCCACAAAATATCTTGTCAACGCTCTCACGCCTGCCGGGCTTATCTTGCCTTCCTCGTTATAACATGCATAAAATGCAGGAATAATTCCTTTGTATCTATCCAGATTTCTGTTCTCTCCCATATCTTCTCCTCATTTCTGCGCCGCTTTTCTCGTATGGTACCCGTGCTGACGGCGCGGACACAAATACCCCTTCCTTATCTACTTGTTTTCGTTCAATGCCTCTGCAAATGCTTTCGTTATTAACTGTGGTCTGGTGATAATCGATCCAACCACAACACAGTATGCCCCCAATTCAATCACACGACGCGCTTTTGCGGGAGTGTTAATATTTCCCTCCGCAACCACTGGATGACTTGCCTTCCCTATGATTTCGCGCAATATCTTAAAATCATCCTTCTCAATCTGCAGTCCCGCACTTTCCTTTGTATAGCCCACCATCGTTGTCCCAATAAAATCAAAACCAAGCTGATCCGCATAGAGAGCATCCTCTACTGTGGAACAATCTGCCATCAATAATTGATCTGGATACTTTCTTCTTATCTCTCGATAAAAATCATCCAGCGCAAGATTCCCCGGACGCAGATGACCTGTCGCATCGACAGCGATAATTTCCGGCCTAACCTCCATCAGCTCGTCCACTTCCTTCATCGTCGGCGTAATATAAACCTCACTGCCCTCATAATCCCGCTTTACAATACCAATGATGGGAAGCTCCACCTGCGACTGAATCTCCTGTATATCCTCCTTGGAATTGGCACGGATACCATATGCTCCCCCTTCCTTTGCTGCCAGCGCCATACGTCCCATAATAAAAGAGGAATGGAGCGGCTCATGCGCAAGTGCCTGACAGGATACAATCAGCTTACCTTTTAGTTGCTCAACCTTCTCATTCATTTTTGCTTCACCTCCCTGCTTGATGGTTACAGTATACCGTTTGTAAAAGGAATTGCAATATTTTCAGAGTGTTCTGAAAGTACTTTTGATGTTTTCTAATCTGTCTTTCTATACAGAAAACATTCTTGTCAAGTTTTTGGTAATATTGCACAAATTTTAGAGACTTCTTTCTACATTTTATGGAGGGTATTGAAAATGTCTCAAAAATGGTTATACTATATTATAGGG